>NZ_WTLC01000017.1:2221-104535 GCF_011378875.1 Pseudoalteromonas sp. Z9A5 | reverse complement strand
CTGCTTTTGGGATAGATAGTGGTTTGGCGATTACTATCAGATCAAATTCAGAGCATGTTTTCAAGTTTTATTCCTTAAGATCCAACCTATGAATACCAATTAGGAAACACTTATGACAACTAAACAACTTTCATCACTTTTTGTATTTAATTTATTACTTATAAGTGAACAAGCGAATGCAAACCAGCAATGGGATGTTGTTAACGACTCTGTAATGGGTGGTGTCTCTAATAGCAAGGTAATACAAACACAAAGCAGTTTGCTGTTTACAGGCAATGTTTCGCTTGATAACAACGGCGGTTTTGCATCAATACGCACAGCGTTAAATACACAAGGTCAAAATACGAAAGGCATAACCCTGCGTGTTAAAGGTGATGGGCAAACTTATCAGCTTAGACTCAGGACAACGAACTCCCCTGATGGTGCCGCTTATACTCACTCATTTAAAACAGTAAAAAATGAATGGGTAGATATAAACTTTTCCCCAAGTGATTTTACCCTAACGTATCGCGGTCGTGTGCTTGAGCAACAGCCTGTTATTGATTTTGATGATATTAAGCAACTAGGCTTTATGATTGCAGGTAAGCAAGAAGGTAAATTTAAACTTGAAGTGGGTAAAATTGAGTTTACAGGGTAACCCACCAGCGTGTGGTGGCGCTAAATAAACTGAACTTTGGTTAGGGATTTTTAATAAAAAAGGCAAATTTACGCGTAAATAACTGGTCGGTTGTAAGTAAATTAAACGCAGTTAATGCTGAGATTACTGCTTGATATAGATTTTATCCTACGTTTCGGTTAAACAGTGTAGTCGTGATCGCCTCGCCTTTTCATTTCACTAATAACTAATTCAACCATTTGTTGTTTTACTGCTGCTTGCTCTGATTTTAGCTCTCCTAATTGCATCTCTAACATATCTATTTGATCTTGTTGCTGTGTGTTTTTATATTTTTTAGAACCTAGGTGCTCAGCATCTAAAATTAAACTCGCATCACTTTTATCTAACTCATTTACTGTCGTGCTTATGATTAAACTACGTTGTGCAGGGCTTTGTTTAAGTTTGTTTATTTGCTCTTGCAGCGCAATAACTCGCCCCGTGAAATGCTTATATACTTTTTCGAGATTTTTATACTGATCGCCAAACGTTGCATTATCTTCACTGTATTGCTGTGCTTTAGTATCTAAAAACTTTGATAGCACATATTTTGGTTCTTCCTCGCCCTCTTCTTCAACAGGTGGATTATCTGATTGCGTTAAAGCCTGAGTGTTAGAGTTGTGTACTTGGTATGGAATGGGAGCCGGTGAAATCTTCATTATTTTATCCCTAAAATAGCTTTGTAACTATTATAGGTATCGACCTAGCATTAAAATCCTTGAGCAAACTTTAATGTTAGCTAAAAGCAAAAAGCCCCACTTTATTAAAGTAGGGCTTAAAACTAACTCGTTTGCTTACTTGGTGTTTTGGCTTTCTTGTGAGAGCACAATAAGAGCAAGCGCGGCATTTAGGCGAGTATTTAAATTATTATAAATAGTCATTCCAAATACGCCGATAATACAAACTATTAAACCTATTTGCAGGTTAGCGCTCATTTCTAGTAAAAAAACAGCTGCAACTAGTAAGCATAGCGCTAATGCGTAAACAATAGATTGAAAGGTAAAGTTAATATCACCCTTGGCTACTTTAAGTAATTCATCTTTATTCATAACTTACTTCCTTGTTATTTAATTTAATCACTAAGACTCAATTGCCAATAACTCTACTTCAAAAATAAGTACTGAGGCAGGAGGAATACTCCCTACACGTTTTTCGCCGTACGCTAGCTGATGCGGTACATAAAAGGTATATTTATCGCCTGGGCTCATTAGTTGTAAGCCTTCGGTCCAACCTTTAATAACTTGGTGCAAACCAAAGCTAATAGGTGTTTTACGCTCTACTGAGCTGTCAAACACAGTGCCGTCGATTAGTGTGCCGTGGTAATGCACGTTAACCATACTTGTTGGGCTTGGTGTGTTTTCGCTTTCGCTTTTATGTATTACTTTATACTGCAAGCCTGAAGTGGTTTCGACTACGCCCTCTACCTTTGCGTTAGCGGCTAAGTAATCTGCACCTATTTGTGCGTTTATACCTGCTTGTTGCTTTGCTTTTTTACTATTTTGAAATATTAAAAAACAAAAAATGGCGATAACCACCGCCAAAATTATATTGATCATCATTAACCTTTTTCGTTGTCTAGCTTTTCATTATCTAGCTCTTCGTCTTTTTCATCATCGCCATTTACTATGTCGGCAATTTCTTTAAGGCGAGCAAGTGCAATACCGTTTACTGAGCTTTCAGGGTACTGGTCATCAATTATATCGCCCGCTTCTATATCCATTAGCAAGTTAAGTGCTTGGTCTACGGTTTCTACTGCGTAAATATTAAATTTACCACTCTCTACTGCATTAAGTATTTCGTCATCAAGCACTAGGTTAACTTGGTTGGATTTAGGAATAATAACGCCTTGCGTACCGGTTAAACCACGCATTTTACACAGCTTAAAAAAGCCTTCTATTTTTTCATTTACGCCACCAATGGCTTGCACATCACCATGTTGGTTTATAGAACCCGTGAGCGCTATTGATTGGCTAATAGGTAGGCTTGTAATAGACGAAATAAGTGCACAAAGCTCTGCTAAAGATGCGCTATCGCCATCTATGTAGCCGTAACTTTGCTCTATGGCAATATTAGCACTAAGCGTTAAACTAAACTGCTGAGCGTATTTGTTACCTAAATAACCGGTAAGTAACATAACCCCTTTAGAGTGAATTGCTTTGCCTAATTCAACTTCGCGTTCAACGTCTATAACGCCATCGGCGCCCGCATAAACAGTCGCTGTAATACGCGCTGGTGTTCCAAATGAGGTGTCGCCAATATGTAATACCGTTAAGCCATTCACTTTACCAATAGCTTGACCGCTGGTTGCAATAAGTGTGTGACCTTCTTTTATGTCACTAAGCATGTTTTCGCTAATTTGCCCGGTACGATATTGCTTACCTTCAATAGCTTCATCAATATGGTGTGCATCTATAACGGTTAAATTATCTTGTTTAGCGTAGTAACTTGCCTCAGCAACAAGTTCTAGCACATCGGCAAAGCGAGCCGATAGTTTATTGTGGTGCTCAGCTTGGCGGTAGCTAAACTTGAGTAAACGCACCATAGCGGCTTGCGTTGCTGTGCATTTTAAAGTTTGCTCGCAATACTCGGTAACTTTAGTAATAAACTGGTACTGCAATTTATCGCTACTTGGTAAGTAGTAGTCAAAATCGGCAAGTACTCTAAACAGCTCTGCAAATTCCTCGTCGTATTCACCTATGGTGTAATACAACTCGCGTGAGCCTAATAAAACAATTTTCACATCAAGTGGGATCAGTTGTGGTCGAAGTGTAAAACTTGTTCCTACTGTGCTGTCTTGATACGGTAAATCATTTTTTATTTGATGTGTTTTTAACGCAAGTTTTAAACCATCCCACACTTGTGGGTTAGCCATTATTTTTTCGGCATCCATAATTAAGTAACCGCCATTAGCACGATGCAATGCACCAGGCTGAACTGAGCGATAACTCGTAATTAACGTACCTTGCGATGTAGCATATTCAATTTTACCAAATATATTACCAAAGGTTGGATTTGGCTCATACACCACTGGCGCTGCATCGTCTTCTTTAAATTCAACTAATATATTAGGAGCAAAAAAGTCGGTAAGCATGCCTTTGCGGTCAAAATCTTCTTTGTTGTCTTCGCTTTCATCTTCATCATCTAGCCATTCAAGCACGGCATCAATAATTTCAACGCGTATATCTTTTAAATAGCGCAGTACACCAATATGCGTGGCATATTTATGTTCTAAGTCTTTTAAAAGTGGCTTAGTGGCTTGCTCTGCGGTCGATTTTTTAAGATTACGAAGTTTTTCTTTAGATTCGCGTTTCCAGCGAGGCAATTCTATTAGCGCTTCTATTAATGCATCTTCTAGTTTTTCTATTTTTTCAAAAAACTCTTCGCGTAATGTTTCTTCAAGCTCGCCAAATTCGCTGTCGCTTAGCTGTTTTCCATCAACAAGTGGTGCAAAGCCTACTGAGCTTTTTTCTTCTACTAGTGCAACGCTTTGTTCAAGTGCAGCTATTTCAACAGCGGTAATTGCGCTGTCGTAGGCATCGTTAAACTCGCGGTCTATCGACTTTTTTTTGCGCTGGTATGCTGGGTTATCAAAAGCAGCCGGAAATGTGTCTAGCACTTCATCTAAAAATGAATCTATGTCGTCAGATAATTGCTTGCTCTGGCCTGGTTGCATAAATAGTGCAATAGGCTCGCGATGATCGTCGTAATTATTTACGTACAACCATTCATTAGGCGTGGGTCTGTCTTTTGCGTGTTGCTTGAGCTTATCTTTTACAAGCGTAAAACGACCATGTGCAGCCTCCCCCATTACATAAACGTTATAACCAGGAAGTTCCATACCTAATGAAAAGTCGAGCGCACTTTGGGCACGTTGTTGCCCTATAAAAGTAAGTTGCTCTGGATACGGATTACTCATACACGTGTTTACATGATTAGTAGAAATACTCGGTGCGAGTGCAGATACAGATAATGGCAGCAATTTTTTCGTCATTCTAACTTCTTTGTTTACCAGCATATTCGCTAGCTTTTAAACGTATTAAGTGGCTTATAGCCACTTAATACTAATATTTAGGGTTGCAAAGCCTTACGGCTAAACTGCGTTCCATCACACTCTATGCAAGGTGTTATTTGCGTAGCGTGATAAATGTCGTGGCTATGTCTGCAATTCTTACATACTAATGTGCCCATGGCTATCCATTCGCCCACGTGATACACACCATTTTGCTTAATATCTTGGCTTAACGATTGCCACTCAAGCTGTGTTTTGTCTTCTATGTTCGAAAGCTCAAACCAAAGAGACTCTTTAAGCTCTTGCCATGCAAGTGAATTGTAATAAGATTCGTGCTCTACAATATGCTCAATATCATGCTTTAAGTAACTTTTATAGAGCTCATACCTTTCTTGACTTAAATCTTTAAGTGCCTGCTCAGATTCAACAAACCCACTCACAACATCTTTTACACCATTATTTTTTACATCTTTTAGCCAATTAGTAAAATCGCCAAGCCATGTTTTGTAATCAGTCATTTTTTACTCCTTCAAAATTGCTGTTAAATCAGCCTATAACTTATGTATTTAGCTTACCACACTATAAAAATACAGGTTAACCTGCACTGAAAGTTACATTTTAATAAAAGCATGTTTTTGCCGCTGTGAATAGTGTTTTATTTGGGGTATCCTAATGGCAATTTTTTATTAGTTTGCAAGAAGTCTGGAACCATAGATGCAAGAGCAATATAACCCGCAAGATATAGAGTCAAAAGTACAAAGCTACTGGGAAGAAAACCAGGTATTTAAAGTCACTGAAGATGAGAGCAAAGAAAAGTATTACTGCCTTTCTATGTTCCCTTATCCGAGTGGTCGACTGCATATGGGTCATGTGCGTAACTACACCATTGGTGATGTTGTTTCTCGTTTCCAGCGCCTGCAAGGCAAAAACGTAATGCAACCTATGGGTTGGGATGCGTTTGGTTTACCTGCAGAAAACGCTGCTATTAAAAACAAAACAGCACCAGCTAAGTGGACATACGAAAATATTGATTACATGCGTACCCAACTTAAGCAATTAGGTTTTGGTTATGACTGGGATCGCGAAATTGCGACGTGTCACCCAGAATACTATAAGTGGGAGCAGTGGTTTTTCACTAAGCTTTACGAAAAAGGCTTAGTGTATAAAAAAATGTCGACGGTTAACTGGGATCCAGTGGATCAAACTGTATTAGCTAACGAGCAAGTTATTGACGGTCGCGGTTGGCGTTCGGGTGCTGTAGTTGAGCAAAAAGAAATTCCGCAGTGGTTTATTAAAATTACTGACTACGCACAAGAGCTACTTGACGATTTAGACAAGCTTGAAGATTGGCCAGAGCAAGTTAAAACCATGCAGCGCAATTGGATTGGTCGCTCTGAAGGGTGCGACATTGAATTTAAACGCACTGATAACAACGAAACATTTAGCGTATACACAACACGCCCAGATACCTTTATGGGTGTTACGTATGTTGCTGTTGCCGGTGGTCACCCTATTGCACAAGAAGCCGCTAAAAATAGCGACGCTATTGCGATGTTTGTTGAAGAATGTAAAAACACCAAAGTAGCCGAAGCAGATATGGCAACAATGGAGAAAAAAGGCATTGCAACAGGCTTTTACGCAACTCACCCGTTAACGGGCGAGCAAGTACCAATTTGGGTAGCTAACTTTGTATTAATGCATTACGGCTCAGGCGCTGTGATGGCAGTACCTGCACATGACCAACGCGATTTTGAATTTGCAACGGCTTACGGTCTTGACATAAAACAAGTAATTGCACCTGCTGAAGGTTCAGACCTTGAAGTAAACCTAGATAAAGAAGCATTCACTGACAAAGGCGTGCTTGTAAATTCTGGTGAATTTAACGGACTTGATTTTGAAGCTGGTTTTAAAGCGATTGCCGATAAATTAGAAGCACTCGGTGTTGGTGAGCGTAAAGTAAACTTCCGCTTACGTGACTGGGGTGTTAGTCGCCAACGTTATTGGGGTTCTCCAATTCCAATGCTTAGCGATGAAAATGGTAAAGAACTTGCGGCTACTGAAGATATGCTACCAGTTCGCTTACCAGAAGATGTGGTAATGAACGGTGTAACATCACCACTTAAAGCAGACCCAGAATGGGCTAAAACAACAGTTAATGGCGCACCTGCGTTTCACGAAACTGATACGTTTGACACATTTATGGAGTCGTCTTGGTATTACGCTCGTTACTGTAGCCCACGCTACGATGAAGGTATGCTAGACCCTGCTGCTGCTAACTACTGGTTACCAGTAAACCAATACATTGGTGGTATTGAGCACGCTATTTTACATTTATTGTACTCGCGCTTTTTCCATAAATTATTACGTGACTTTGGTTTAGTTAATTCAGACGAGCCGTTTGACCGCTTACTTTGTCAAGGTATGGTACTTGCTGAAACATTTTATCGTAAAGATGAAAAAGGCGGCGACATTTGGATTTCGCCAACTGATGTAAACACCGAAACCGACGAAAAAGGCCGCGTTACTAAAGCATGGCATAAGGAAGACGGCGAGCCGGTATTCTCATCAGGTATGAGTAAAATGTCTAAGTCTAAAAACAACGGTATAGACCCACAACATGTAATTGCCCAGTACGGTGCAGATACAGTGCGTTTATTTATGATGTTTACAGCACCACCAGAGCAAACGCTTGAATGGTCAGACTCAGGCGTTGAAGGCGCGCATCGTTTCTTAAAACGTGTATGGAAATACGCAGTAGACGTTAAAACAGTAGGTTACCAAGCACTTGATAAATCAGCGCTAACTAATCCACAAAAAGTACTACGTCGCGACTTACACAAAGCAATTGCTAAAGTGACTGATGATGTTGAACGTCGTCAAACCTTTAACACCGCTATTGCAGCTATTATGGAGCTTTCTAATAAGTTATTAAAAGCACCATTAAGCGACAAACAAGATGTAGCGATCGCTAACGAAGCACTTGAAGCATTAGTTATTATGCTTGCACCTATTACTCCGCATTTATCGCATGAGCTTTGGAAAGAGCTTGGTAAAAAAGGCGAGATTTTAGATGCTGCATGGCCAAAAGTTGACGAGTCGGCACTTGTTGAAGATGAAAAACTTATCATCGTACAAGTAAACGGCAAGCTTCGCGCTAAGCTAACTGTGGCAGCAGATGCAACCCAAGAGCAAGTAGAAGCCCTTGCGTTTGCAGAATCTAACGTAACTAAATTTACTGACGGTGCAACCATTCGTAAGGTTATTTACGTACCTGGTAAATTACTTAATGTGGTAGCTAACTAATATGGGCGCATTTAACGCCATTAAAAACGGACTAGCCTTAGTGCTAGTCTGCTTTTTGTTATCGAGCTGTGGGTTTCATTTAAAAAAAGCCTCTAGCCTGCCTGATAACCTTAAGCAACTTACCCTTGTGGGTGACGATGAAAAGTCAGCCTTGTTTGAAGATCTTAAAAGCGAGCTAAAAGCAAGTAATGTAGAACTAAAAGCACCCGCTCACAATATGGCGCAATTGTACTTACGTAGAGAAACAGTTGAACGTCAAACGTTATCGTTGTTTCAAAATGGTCAGGTTGCTGAATACGAACTTGCTTATGGTGTGTCTTACATAGTTAAACGCCCAGGTGAAGACGCAATAGAAAAACGCTTTGAGCTTTACCGTAACTATCAAGATGATCCAGATCATGCACTTGCTAAAGCAAAAGAACTTGAGTTACTTATTACTGAAATTCGTCAGCAAGCGAGTCGCCGTATTGTTAGAGAGCTGTCGCAACTATAATGCGCTGCTACGCTAATCAATTATCGAGCGAGTTAAATAAAGGGTTAAAACCCTTTTATTTAGTGTTCGGCGAAGAGCCATTTCAAGAAGCCCAATGCGTACAACAAATTCGTGACGTTGCTAAGCAACAAGGATTTGATGAGGTAATTAAGTTTACCTTAATGCAAGGCTTTGATTGGCAAGAAATTATAGCTCAATACCAAAGTATGTCGTTATTTAGCGCACGTACTATTATTGAGCTTGATTTAAACCAACAAAAACCAGGCGTTATTGGCAGCAACACCTTTAAAAAAGTTGTTGAGCTGGTAAACCCAGATACTATCCTCATTATTAAAGGTGCTAAAGCCAGCCAAGAAGTACAACGTGGCGCTTGGTTTAAAGCCCTTGATAAACTCGGCGTATTTGTACCTTGCTACCCACTTACAGGCTCCCATGTAAAACGATGGCTAGACGAGCAATGCCAACGTTTATCACTTAATATGCAAAACGATGCAAAACTAAGCTTAATAAATGCGACTGAAGGTAATTTGCTAGCGTGTTTTCAGGAACTCGAAAAGCTCTCGTTATTACATGGCGATGCGTTAATTACTCAGCAATTAGTGATGCAAGGGTTATTAAATCAAGCAAAGTTTGATATTTTTGATTTAAGTGATGCACTGTTAAATGGTCATGCTAAACAAGCTATAAAAGTATTAAATAAACTAGCTAGCGATAATACCGAAGTAGTAAGTATTTTATGGGCTATAACCAAAGAGCTCAATACACTTATCAGTGTGCAACTTGGTTTATTAAATGGTGAGCCAATTGCTAATTTGTTTAAGCAAAAAGCAATTTGGAAAAATCAGCAAGGTCCCGTGCAAAACGCAATTAACCGTTTAAGCATAAATACACTTGAACAAATAAATAGTGAAGTAGCTTTGTTTGATGCCAGTTATAAACAAGGTAACTTAATTGCTCCTTATCAAGCGCTCGCTCATATTTGTATTAAGTTTTGTCAACCGCTCGATATCCCTATGCCGTGCCACGCGGTTAATTAATAAAAGCTAATGGGTGTTAAATGATTGCAATTTTTGGTGGCACTTTTGACCCAGTGCATTCTGGTCATATAAACATGGCGTTGCAATGTGTTAAAACATTTAATTTAAACACGCTTTATTTTATGCCTTGTGCACTCCCCGCTCATAAAGCAGCACCTGGCATTAGTACGCAGCATCGTATCGGTATGCTAAATGCAGCTATTGCACCTTATTCGTATTTTGAACTCGATTTAAGAGAACTTAACCGAACAGGTCCATCTTATTCGTTACTAAGTTTGCAAGAACTTCGTAAAGAAAACCCCACTACTCCCATTTTATTTTTAATTGGTATGGACTCATTTAACAACCTCGATAAATGGTTTGAGTGGCAAGCAATAACGCAGCTTTGTCATATAGTTGTTTATCAGCGCCCAGCACAACATTGTAATGTAACGGGTGACCTTGAAAATTACATGCAACAATCAAAAACAGATGAAATAACAGTACTTGAGCAAACTCTTGCTGGAAAACTTTATTTTTTATCCGGTGAAACGCATGATGCGGCCTCTAGTACCATTCGCAAGCAGCTAAAAAAAAGTAATAAAAAGAATGAACTATTACCCGATGCAGTGAGTCATTACATAGAAGTGCATCAGCTCTATCAAATTGATGCTTAAAAACCCTTAGCGTGTTAAAATGCGCGCCATTAAATTTTTAAATTGAGACAAAACCTTGGATTCAAAACAACTACTCGCCTTTGCAATGGATAAAATTGACGATATGAAAGCGCGTGACATCATTCATATTGACGTAACGAAGACATCAGACATCACTGACTATATGGTTATTTGTTCTGGTACATCTAAACGTCACGTACAGTCAATTGCTGATCATTTAGCAAAAGAAGCTCGCCATGCCGATTCAGAGCCTCTAGGTTATGAAGGTGAAAGCGACGGCGAATGGGCACTGGTTGATTTAGGTGATGTGGTTGTACACGTGATGCAAAGCGAAGCACGTATCTATTACGATCTAGAAAAACTGTGGGGCTAAACGCTCACTCATTTTAGACAATGCTTGGAAGTAATACGTGAAAATACAAATGATTGCTGTTGGTACAAAAATGCCAGCATGGGTAGAGACGGGTTTTGCAGAGTATCAGCGCCGTTTCCCTAAAGATATGGCGCTTGAGTTAATCGAAATTCCAGCCGGAAAACGTGGTAAAAATGCAGATATAAAGCGTATTTTACACATTGAAGGTGAAAAAACTTTAGCGGCTATTCCAAAAGGCAATCGTATTGTTACGTTAGAAGTAACAGGGAAAGCACTCGATACACACCAACTTGCTAAAAATATGGAAAAATGGCAACTCGATGGGCGCGATGTAAGTTTACTTATTGGCGGACCTGAAGGACTTGCTCCAGAATGTATTGACGCTTCTGAGCAAAAATGGTCGTTATCTAATTTAACATTACCGCACCCTATGGTGCGTATAATTGTTGCAGAAAGCCTTTACCGAGGCTGGAGCTTAAATAACAACCATCCTTATCATCGCGAGTAACCCCTTGCCATGCTAAAACATAGACCCACTATTCGTGACCACTCCGCAGAGGCAAACTTATTTGCTAGGCGTGCATTTGTGGGTTTTGTTTTTGTATTAGCGTTAGTCGCTGTACTACTTTCTAATCTTTATACTATTCAAGTAGAAGATCACGAAGACTATCAAACCCGCTCTAACGATAACCGCATTAAAGTTATACCAATTGCACCTAACCGTGGTCTAATTTACGATCGTAATGGTGTATTACTTGCCGAAAACAAACCTGTTTATAATCTTGAAGTAATACCCGAAGAAGTGGACGATTTAGCCGAATCGCTTGAACAAGTAAGCAAGCTAATCACTATTACTGAGCAAGAAAAAGAAGACTTTTTAAAAGATATAAAGCACACACGTCGTTTTAAATCACAGGTTCTTAAATCACGCTTAGATGAAACCGATGTGGCTCGATTTTCGGTTAATCAACATAAATTCCCTGGTTTTAGTATTGAGGCACGTCTTGCTCGTTATTATTCGTTTGGCGATACCCTCACCCATGCGTTGGGTTACGTAGCAAAACTTAATAGAAAAGAGCTAAACCAACTAGAACAAGAAGACCGAACAACTAATTACCGTGCAACACATGATATTGGTAAACTCGGTATTGAAAAATACTATGAAGAAATACTGCACGGAAAAGTAGGCTCTCAACGCGTAGAAGTAAATAACCGTGGACGTATTATTCGCACATTAAGTATGACCCCTCCTCAGCCTGGCAGCGATTTAGTACTGACACTCGATGTTGGTTTACAGCAAATAGCACAGCATGCACTTAAAGATATGCGTGGCGCTGTTGTGGTTATGGATGCAAAAGATGGTGGCGTACTGGCGCTTTATTCAAACCCTAGTTACGACCCTAATTTATTTGTACACGGTATAAGTAGCAAAAATTACAAAGCATTACTTAATCAAGATCGCCCACTTATAAACAGAACTACGCAAGGACGTTACGCTCCTGCCTCTACAGTTAAACCGCTTATGGCGGTACTAGCACTTGAAGAAAACATAGTAAGTGAAACAACTTCTCTTTGGGATCCGGGCTTTTTTCAGATTCCGAACGTTGAACATAAATGGCGCGACTGGAAACGTTGGGGACATGGTCATGTTGATGTTTATAAGGCAATTGAAGAGTCGTGTGATACCTACTTTTATGACGCTGCTTATCGCTTAGGTATTACTAAAATAAGCGATTTTATGGCGCGCTTTGGTTATGGTGACTTATCAGGTATTGATATTCACGAAGAAACTACTGCAATATTGCCTTCAAAAGAATGGAAAGAAGGTCGCTTTAAAGAGTCGTGGTGGCGTGGTGATACTATTTCTGTAGGTATTGGACAAGGTTACTGGACTGCAACTCCAATTCAAATTGCAAACGCAACAAATATATTAGTGAATCGCGGTCTTAACCACCCTCCTCATTTAGTGCAGGTTGTAAAAAAAGATAACGATATTCAACAAATTAATAATGAAGAAAAGCCGCCTGTTATTTTAAAAGATCCCCGTCATTGGCAAGTCTCTTTAGATGCAATGCATAACACAGTTAAAAAAGTCTCCGGTACCGCACATAAAGCATTTAAAGGCACGACATATGACTCTGCGGGTAAAACGGGTACTGCACAAATAGTAAGTATTGCACAAGGCGAACGCTACGATGCAGAGTCACTTAAAGAACGTCAACGCGATAACACTATTTATGTTGGCTTTGCACCGTATACCGATCCAAAAATAGTGGTTTCTGTTGTATTAGAAAACAACCATGGCGGCATTCAAATTGCTCGCCAACTTATGGATTACTATTTTGCTGCAAATCCCGTTAATCTTGCAAGGAATGATACACCATGACCACTTTGCACGATGAACGCTCTATTTGGATGCGTATGCATCTTGATTTACCACTGCTCATTGCGTTACTAATAATGATGGCAGGCAGTATTACAGTCGTTTATAGCGCCAGTGGTCAAGATTCTTCTATGATGATTCGTCATATTACCCGTATGGGCGGTGCTATTTTAGGCATGGTTATTTTAGCGCAGTTTTCACCCGCTACTTTAAAGCGTTTAGTTATCCCTCTTTATTGTGTTGGGTTACTTATGTTAGTTGGCGTACTTTTATTTGGTGTAAGCTCCAAAGGCGCACAACGCTGGTTAGATTTAGGTATTACACGGTTTCAACCTGCTGAATTAATGAAGCTTGCAGTGCCAATGATGGTTGCATGGTATATAGGTCGTAATCACCTACCGCCTCGCCCTATCCATTTAATTATTGGTTTTATGATAGTAATGCTCCCTACCTTATTAATTAAAGAACAACCCGATTTAGGCACAGCCATACTTATTGCAAGCTCGGGTATATTTGTATTGTTTTTATCAGGCTTAAGCTGGCGCTTGATAGGCTTTTTAAGCTCTATTGTTGCACTTGCCGCATGGCCATTTTGGCATTACGGAATGCACGACTATCAAAAGCAACGTGTACTTACCTTTTTAGACCCTGAGAGTGATCCCCTTGGTTCGGGTTATCACATTATTCAATCAAAAATAGCGATTGGCTCTGGTGGCATTGAAGGCAAAGGTTGGTTGCTTGGCACGCAATCACAATTAGAGTTTTTACCAGAACGCCATACCGATTTTATATTCTCAGTTTTAAGTGAAGAGTTTGGTTTATTTGGAGTATGCATATTACTTAGCCTGTACTTATTTATTATAGGTCGTGGCTTGTTCATTGCTGTAAACGCACAAGATGCTTTTGGTAAATTACTTGCAGGCGCACTTACACTGACCTTTTTTGTGTATGTTTTTGTAAATATAGGCATGGTATCTGGGTTGTTGCCTGTAGTAGGTGTACCGTTGCCTCTAATAAGTTATGGTGGAACGTCAATGGTCACGTTAATGGCTGGTTTTGGTATTATTATGTCGATTGCGACTGATAAAAGGATGCTTTTAAAATAATGCGACTTTATATACAACTTTTACTCACTACACTATTAATTACATTATTAAGCGCTTGTAGTAGTTCTAATAGCGGCTCAAGTAGCCGTTATAGTATGCGCCACGACTCAGCTCCTTTACGTGTGCCTACTGCAATTGAAATGCAAGATGCAACCGTAACCGAAGTAACCAAAAGCGCCAGTGCAGGTAGACCTTACGAGGTTCTTGGTAAACGCTATAGCCCTATGCTTGACGAAACGGGTTACAGTGAAGAAGGTATTGCATCGTGGTACGGACGTAAGTTTCATGGCTATCACACGTCAAATGGTGAAACATATGATATGTTTGCCATGACTGCGGCGCATAAAACGCTGCCATTACCTAGTTTTGTTAAAGTAACAAACACAGCCAATGGTAAATCAGTTATTGTGCGTGTAAATGACCGAGGTCCTTTTCATGACGATAGACTAATTGACCTTTCATATGCAGCTGCTTATAAGCTCGGTTACTACAACCATGGTACAGCAAAGGTTAAGCTTGAAGCCGTTACGCTTCCTGATTCGGTTGCACATCAGACCTACATTCAGGTAGCTGCGGGTAGCACTTTAATGAATATAGAAGCACTAGCGAGTACCTTGCGAGAGCAATATAAATTACCAACAAATATCGTTCAAAAAGACGCTATTTACAGGTTGCATTTAGGTCCGATAAAAGATGCCTCACATGCACAAGAAGTATTAAATAAATTAAAACAAAATCAATTTCAAAACGCGTTCTTGCTTTACACTCAGTAAGACCTTTAAAATGGCGTAACGCGAATCTTTAACTTTAACCATTAATGAGTATGATGAAATCTATTAAACAAAAAATCCTCAAAGGTGTATGCGGCTTAGCTTGTTCTGCCGCTGTATTTTCAGCCACCGCCCAGATTATTCCGGCACCACCTCAAGTTAATGCTAAAGGTTATTTTTTAGTCGACTTTACTACTGGTAAAGTAATCGCCGAAGGTGAAGCCGATACACAATTAGCACCTGCAAGCTTAACTAAAATGATGACCAGTTATGTAATTGGTAACGAAATTAAAGCCGGTAACATAGCACCAACCGATATGGTTACTGTGAGTGAAAAGGCATGGGCTAAAAACTTCCCTGAATCATCTAAAATGTTTATTGAAGTAGGTAAGCAAATTAGTGTTGATGAACTTAATCACGGCATTATCATTCAATCGGGTAACGATGCCTGTGTTGCAATGGCTGAGCATATAGCAGGTAGTGAAAGCGCGTTTGCTGATTTAATGAATGCTCACGCAGCTAAATTAGGTATGAGCAACAGTCACTTCATCAATAGTCATGGTCTTGATACCAATGAGCATTATACAACGCCACGAGATATGGCAACGTTAGGTGCTGCACTTATACGTGACGTACCAAATGAGTATGCACTTTATAAGCAAAAGTCATTTACTTACAATGGTATTAAGCAATACAACCGTAACTCACTACTGTGGGACGAAAGCTTAGATGTTGACGGTATTAAAACAGGTCACACATCAGACGCGGGTTATAGCTTAGTAACATCTGCAACTAAAAACGATATGCGTTTAATTGCTGTTGTGATGGGTACTTCAAGCGAACGAGCTCGTAAAGTAGAAAGCAAAAAGCTACTTAACTATGGTTTTCGTTTTTATGAAACAATTACTCCTTACAAAGCAGGCGACAGCTTTGCAGAACAACGTATTTGGATGGGTAATAAAGAAAACGTATCTTTAGGTATTTTAGAAGATACACCTATTACTATTCCACGTGGTCAGCATAAAAACCTTAAAGCTAACTTTGAGCTAGATAACACACTTGAAGCACCACTTGCCAAAGGTACTAAAGTAGGTACGTTATTCTTACAACTAGAAGGCGAAGACATTGCTCAGTACCCACTAGTAACACTTGAAGAAGTGGAAGAAGGTAGCTTCTTTAGTAAGATTTATGACTACTTACGTTTACAAATTATGCAGTAATTTATAGCTGCCCTATTAACTTGGGCATATAATTTAAACGCCTCCATTGTGAGGCGTTTTTTTTTGCTTGAAAAATGCTAGAATGCGCCCCATATAAACCAATCATATTGAGTTGTTATTTTTGGTGCATCCAAAACTGTATAAACTCAAGATTGCCATTAGCCTGTCAGTTTAACGCTTAGCGTTTTGCATAGAGCCTTCATTTTATTTTTTTGAGGAGTCACCGTCGTGGTTCAACCTGTTAAAGATACAAAATTTGATGAGTACTTAGAGTACCCTTGCCCATTTACATTTAGAATAATGGGTTTAGCTAACGTAAACTTAACTGATCAAATTTTAGCTAAGTTACAGCCAATTGCACCTGGCGACTACGCACCTAAAGTAAAACCAAGCAGCAAAGGTAACTACGAATCAGTAAGCCTTGTTGCAACGGTAACTAGTGGCAAACATATTGAAGAAATTTACAACGTGATCAGTAATATTGATGACGTACGACACATGCTTTAAGCCATAGTTGAGATTTGTTGTGAACGAAAACACCTTAATCGTACGCCAACTGGGTCGTCAGCGTTATATGCCAATTTGGCAAAAAATGCAGGACTTTACCGACACCCGTGATGAAAATACACCAGATGAAATTTGGCTTGTAGAGCATGAGAGTGTATTCACTCAAGGCCAAGCAGGTAAAGACGAACATTTACTTGCCCCTGGCGACATTGAGGTAATTAAAGTAGACCGTGGCGGACAAGTAACCTATCACGGTCCTGGTCAGCAAATGATGTATGTATTATTTAACTTACGTCGTTTAAAAATTGGTGTCCGAGAGCTTGTTACATGGCTTGAAGAGTGCATTATTGAGTCACTCGCAGAGTACGGTATTAAAGCCTATGCAAAAGCTGATGCGCCAGGTGTTTACGTTAACGATAGCAAAATAGCATCACTTGGATTAAGAGTTCGTCGTGGTTGCTCGTTTCATGGTTTAGCATTAAATGTTAACATGGACTTAAGTCCATTTTTACGCATTAACCCATGTGGTTATGCGGGCATGAATATGGTGCAAACTAAAGAATTAGATGGTCCTAAAAACCTAGAAAGCGCAGGTGAAGGATTGGTAAAACACATGATCAATAAGCTTAATGCAACACAGGTTAAGCATACTGAAGGGTTTGAAAACGAATGAATAAACCAGTCAAAATGGAACCAGGTGTAAAACTACGCGACGCAGAAAAAATGGCGTTGATCCCAGTAAAAGTTTTACCTACAGAAAAAACTGAAATGTTGCGTAAGCCAGAATGGTTAAAAATTCGCTTACCTAAATCAACAGAACGCATTGATGGTATTAAACAAGCACTGCGTAAGCATGGCTTGCACTCGGTATGCGAAGAGGCTTCGTGCCCTAACCTATCTGAGTGTTTTAACCACGGTACCGCTACCTTTATGATTTTAGGTGCTATATGTACTCGTCGTTGTCCGTTTTGTGATGTTGCCCATGGTCGCCCTTTAACACCCGACGCTACAGAACCTGAAAAACTAGCACTTACAATTAAAGATATGAAGTTAAGCTACGTAGTAATCACTTCGGTTGACCGTGATGATTTACGCGATGGTGGTGCGCAGCATTTTGCCGATTGTATCCGCGAAATCCGCAAACATAACCCAACTATTACTATTGAGATTTTAGTGCCTGATTTTCGTGGTCGTATGGACCGTGCACTAGAGATTTTAATCGAAACACCACCAGATGTGTTTAATCACAATCTTGAAACTGCGCCACGTTTATACAAACTAGCTCGCCCAGGTGCTGACTACAAATGGTCATTAGAACTACTTCGTCGTTTTAAAGAAGCTCACCCTGAAGTTAAAACTAAATCAGGCTTAATGGTTGGCTTAGGCGAAGAAATTAGCGAAATTGAAGAAGTACTTCGCGATTTACGTGCTCACAACGTTGACATGCTTACTGTAGGTCAATATCTACAGCCATCTAAGCATCACTTACCTGTTAAACGTTACGTGCCACCAGTAGAGTTTGACGGCTTAAAAGCGTATGCAGACGAAATTGGTTTTACTCACGCGGCGTCAGGCCCGTTTGTACGCTCAAGCTACCATGCTGATCAACAAGCAGCTGGTAAAGAAGTGAAATAATCACTTTTTTATTATGAGTAAAAAAGCCGTTAGGGATAAACCCCTAACGGCTTTTCTGTTAAAGCACATACATGTAAATAGCATGAAGTTATTTGTCTGCCCAACTGAAATGATTTTTTATAATGAAATAGATATTATGTAATCAAATAATTGTGGCAAAGTATCAAATGATTCAAATACGTCATCATGTGCAAAAAAGTTAACCACTAGATACTGATTGCGAATCGCACAAAATTTATAAGCATCCATATTGCCATTACTTCCCAGTTCAAGTGAAGTCTGAGATGTACTAAGCTCGCTTACTAATTCCTCTGCACTAAAAATAATGACGTTATTTATTTGAATGCCATCAGTCAACGTTAAAAAGTGCATATATTCAAGGGTAAAACGATCCCCAAAGCATACTTTAAATAATGGCGTAATATGGTTATTAAGCTCAGCCGATATTGGATTATTTAAATACACTCCTTGGTTTTCAGAGTACTTTTCGAAACTGTAATGCATATATTCCTTCACATTTGTAAAAGTTAGTTTATGTAATAGGAGAAATTAATTTTAATCATTTAACTCTGTTACAGAAAAAGATACCTAAACTTGCAGATGAGTACTTTATTTAAAATTTGGAATAGAGCGCATTAACGTTGAAGCTCACTATATTAAAATCACTATTCTTCTTCCAAACATAAAATAAATTCTAAAAAGCTGTTAGCAATAACATCAACTCTATCTTCCCCATCGCCATAAACTACTTTGGGGTCACTCTTTCCTCCTCGATAATCTAGTGCATAAAAATCATATCCGTGCGAGCCAAGAATAATTAAGCTCTCTGGTATACCTGCGGCTTCATAGTCAAACCCTGTATTTGAATCATAATGACTAAGATTTAACTCACTTAAAGCTGAAAAGGCTGGAACGGCTGTTTGAGCTATTTCACTATCACAATTTAAATCAAGGTTTACAAATCCACCATCAGATAACGTATAAAGGTGTTTAAATTCGACTGGTAACTTTATGCCCGTTTTCTCTTCAAAAGACTGTAGGCTTTGAACACTAGCGCCCGATAGTTTTTCATCTTGTTCTTTGTACCAAAAATTTTCATATATTTTTTTTAGCATGCATAACTTCCTAATAAAAACTTATATAGTAATTTTTTATCGAATAAACAAATTAAAAACCCACTATATTTTCTAATAAAATAAATAACCTACACCCTAACGTTTACTTTTTTACTTGTAAATGTTCGATATAGGCTTCTTATAAAAACAGTAAAAATAACAATAATCAAAAAATATAATAGTGTTAATAAAATTGCCATAAAAGCAGGAACATGAGGATGGCTTTGCACTATAACTTCAATAAATATGCCTGATAAAATACAGATAGGTACACCATATTTAAATATAGATTTTGCTGTCATTTTTTTCATAACGCTAAATATGACATAAAGAAGAGGTATTAATAATGCAAGTATAGGTGTCCATGAGCTTTCTAACGTATCCATAATGTAAACTCTATTTTGATTAAGTATGTCAATTTATTTGGGGTGATACAGTTGTGTAAATCACAGAGTAGTTATTCTGTATGTACCACAATGACAGGTAAGAATATTAATTTAATTATTAGAAAAGCTTTAATTATCTAGAATGACTAATATTCTAGATAATTAGTATTTTGCGTATTTACATTCTAAAAAGATATTTTTGTTTTTAAAATCATGAAATTAAGCTAAACATTCTCTTCATACTCAAATTGCACTTTAAAATTCCAAGAATCATCTTCTACAAAAAAATCTATAAAAGCCTCGGTCCATGTATCGCCATTTTGCCTCATTGTTACATACAGTTGTTCAGCAAGCTGTCTAAGAGAATCACTTATATTTGCAGAGTCAGGTGAATCAGAGTTTTTTAATTTATAATTGATAGCTCTACCATCACAATCAATTGACAATCGACCTTTTTCCCATGAGTCTGGTGAGCAGTTAATACTTTCAGATACCAGTTCATTTATTACAGGGTTATAAATATCAAACTTATTCTCAGTCATGAATAATCCTTATTTACCGAGTGAATTTTACAGGTTTGTTATTCTTGTTTTTACACAAAAATTAATAGCAGAAATATATCCGATAACTTCATACTAACGTATGTATTCATCGCAGTCGATATACGCTCAATAAAATGAATTTACCCTTTTTAAAATAAAATTAGGTTAAACCCGAGTTACTTGAGATAATTAGTACTGACATAATTATTTAGGTTCATTATGAAACTATTAGTTCGTAACTTGTCTCGTGCTACAACTGAGCATGAGCTTCGTACTTTATTTGCAGAGCACGGTAAAGTGACTACCTGTAACTTAGTACTTGATAAAGAAACTGGCCAATCAAAAGGTTTTGCTTTTGTAGAAATGCCAAACGACATAGAAGTTAAAGGCGCTATTGCAGCTCTTAACCAAGCTACTGTTGATAAAAGCAAGATCCGCGTAAAATTAGCAGATGCTTAAGTAATAACTCATTACTTAAAATTAAAAAACCAGCTTATGCTGGTTTTTTGCTAAATACAGATAAGTAATGTTTAGTGCTAATTCTTTAATATACATTTTTTTACCATCGTTTAAGGGCAATAAATACTAATAGCACAATAGAAAGCCCTACTGTTTTTATTTCTGCTCATTTTAAGTTATTTTCATTGTTTAATTAATAATACTCATAACAAGTAAAAAATTACGCTCGATATTACCTTAATAATCTAACTAAAAAATTCGACATCGTTGACCAGCTTCCTTATATTAAAAGCAACTTTTAATAACAAAATGAATACCATGGCATCTACTCTTTTAAAAAGCGCGAGCCTAAGCCTACTAGTTACGTTATTTGGCTGCTCGGAGCCTACTCAAGAACAATCTACACTTGAAAATACAACAGGTGTAAATCTCAATAATATTAAACAACATATTAAGACACTTGCCTCAGATGAATTTGAGGGTCGTGGTCCACTAACTCGCGGCGAAGTAAAAACGGTAGGTTACTTAAGTGAGCAATATAAAGCACTTGGTTTAACTGGCGCTTATAACAGCAAATTTTTACAACCCGTAAAAATGGCGATGGTAACTGCTGATCAAAACATGCAACTTAACATTGGCGATTTAAGCTTTAAAGCCGGTAAAGACTTTACTGCGCGTACCAAGCAATTACAGCCTCTTATAGATGTACGCGATTCTGACGTTGTTTTTGTAGGCTATGGTATTAATGCGCCAGAATACGACTGGAACGATTACAAGAATATTGACGTAACAGGCAAAACCGTAGTTGTATTAGTAAATGACCCAGGGTTTGCAACACAAGATGATGCTCTATTTACTGGCAACGCAATGACTTACTACGGTCGCTGGACTTATAAATACGAAGAAGCGGCACGTCAAGGCGCAAAAGCAGTGTTTATTGTGCACGAAACAGCACCAGCAGCTTACCCTTGGGGCGTAGTTGAAAGCTCAAATACTGGCACAAAATATACGTTAATGGATAACAATCTAAACGCATCCGAATTACCTGTTATGGGTTGGTTGACACTTAACGCAACCGAGCAGCTATTTAAATCAGCAAATCTTAGCTATCAACAATTAAAGCAAGAAGCGCTTAATAAAAACTTCAAAGCAACTGCACTAAATTTACAAGCAAACCTCTCGTTTAAAAATGAAGTATCACACGCTAAATCACATAATGTGGTTGCTCAAATAACAGGGAGCGAATCACCTGATGAATACGTTGTAATTAGCGCTCACTGGGATCACTTTGGTACAAAACAAACCGATACCGGTCCTAAAATTTACAATGGGGCAGTAGATAACGCATCTGGTAGCGCTGCGACTTTAGAAATAGCTCGCATAATGAGTAAAATGAACAAAGAGCACCCATTTAAACGATCTATTATTTTTGCCAACTTTACTGCTGAAGAAACAGGTTTAATTGGCTCAGAAGAATTTGCATCGGGAACTATAATCCCTACTAAGCAAATGGTTGGGTTATTAAATATAGATGGTATGAACGTACTTGATGGGACCGACTACATTTTACAATACGGCAAAGATTTATCGACAATGGAAAATTACCTAGCAAAAGCAGCTAAAGCGCAAGGTCGTGTTGTAAAAATGGATCCTCGCCCACAAAATGGTTTGTTTTTCAGATCTGATCACTTCTCACTTTCTAAACAAGGCGTACCTAGCTTATTATTTATGAGCCTTGGAGATACTGATCCTGAGTATATTGCACATAAGTATCACAAAGAAGCAGACGATTACTCAGCAGATTGGTCATTAGGTGGTGTAAAACAGGATATAGAATTAATTATTGATATAGCTACTCAGCTTGCTAATAATGGCGATTGGCCAAAATGGACAAGCGATTCAGACTTTAAAGCTAAACGCGCTGAAGATAAGCAATAACGATTATTAAATAATCACTTTAAATTTATAAAATCCTCCTCTTTGGGGGATTTTTTTATTAAACATATATTAAGAATAAATGTCATTACTAAAATTAGATAATAAACTCAATCTCATCAGTTTAAAAAAACAAATTTTTATTCAAATATCAATTTTAGGTGCTCATAAAAAAGCAGCCTAACACTATTCGTATTAAGCTGCTCGAGTATGATTTTTTACTAATGTATAACTATTGTACTGTAGCAAACTCTTCTTTAGAAAGTTCACCATTTCCGTCTAAATCTAAGTCGTCAAATAACTGTGCTAACTGTTTGTTAGTTTGCGCTTCTGCTTGACTAATAACGCCGTCACCATCAGTATCAAATGAGTCAAAATCTACTGCTGCAAACGCCGCTGAAGAAGATGCTAATGCTATTAGTGCTAACGTTTTATGTAATGTTTTCATATTATCTTCCTTTGGCTTAAAACCCTAATAAATGGTAAGAAGTCCTTTTCAAAGATCCTTTAGGAGTCGAATTTATATATTAATACTCAGAGAACTCTTCTTTAGAGAGTTCACCGTTACCATCGATGTCTAGCTCAGAAAATAACGCCATTAAATCAGCATCTACCGATGCCTCTGCTTGGCTGATTGCTCCGCTGCCATCCACATCTAACGTTTCAAAATCTGTGCTTGCAAATACCGCTGATGAAGAAGCAAGAGCCATTAATACAAGTGTTGACTGTAATTTTTTCATAATTTAATCCTTCAGTAATATATAGCGAATAAATGTGCCCATGTGTAAGTACCAACACGTCCTTGTTATTCTTTTTAATAAGCTCCCTTGCCTATTAAGGTTGTCTTTGGCAACTCAGAATTTAAATAACATTACTGGGCATCAAACTGTTTTTATTGAAGCTTACGCCTCTGTAAATTCGTCTTTTGATAGCTCACCGTTTTGGTCAGTATCTAGGTCTGTAAACTGGCTCATTAACTCTGCATCTACCGAAGCTTCTGCTTGGCTAATTGCACCGTTACCGTCTACATCAAGTGTGTCAAAATCTGTTGCTGCAAAAGCCGCTGATGAAGAAGCTAGAGCCATTAATACTAGTGTTGATTGGAAAGTTTTCATAATAGTAATCCTTCATTGGGTTATTGCGATTTAGCTACTTAGCTTAATCACGTTTTGCTTAATACAAACTAAGTATTACAAGTTCGATGCCAACTTTAAAAAACAATTTAAAAGCAATGACTTAACTTTGTTTTTGAGGGTTTTACCAGAAAAGCGAGGGTTCGTTTGTTGCCTTTTAGCAACAGCTAGTTAGCCACTGATAAATTAGCATTAAGAATCAGTGACTTAGGGTTTAATAAAAAGACACAAAACATAAACTAAATTATTTTTATCATAGCTTTAAGCTACTTTTTTAATAAACGCATCCTGAATATGTTTTTATTGAAAAGTAACAAAACAAAAAACATAAAATAACTCAATGATATATATAGATTTAATTATAATTTAATAACTAGTTAAAACATATTTAGTCATTTAAAATTAAAAACATGAGTTTGTTGCTATTTGGCGAATACATGTATTTTTTAACAATAAAAAACCGCTAACAAGGTAGCGGTTTTAAAGGTTAGCTGTTAATTGAGCTCGTATAAATAATTACTTCCACCCTTGTAACCAATTTTGTGAGTTTTTTAAATCTCGCCAGCTAATTGGATATTGGCTTTTTGAAATAATAGCTTCAGTAATACATTCAATTACGTTTGCATCTTCATCGTAATCAACCTCAATAATAATAAAGTGCTTTTCTTTATTAATTGCAGGTACTGCCGTCCACTTACTATTCAATAACTTCTTAGGGTTTAGCTTATTCATTGTTTATATTAAGTCCGGATAACCTAAATTTATGTTACAAACTAATACGACTCAATTATATATTTAGTTCAAACTCTATTGAGCAATCAACTTACCTTTATACATTTGCATTTGACAATGAAAGTCATATTCGCCAGCCTCAAGCGCAGGTAATTTAATAGTATTACCATCGCCTATTACAAGGGTTTTACTAATATCGAGCTGTGGGAATATGACCATTTCGGCGCAAGGGGCGCTGTCTTGTCGATCAAAGGTTAGCTCAACTTCTTTATTAGCAACTACTTTAATATGCCCTGGCTGATATACGCCGTTATTAACAACAACCTTTACTTTATTGTCGTCACTCTGGGTTTGTTCTGGTTTGTATAACCAAAACCAGTAAATAATTGCAGCTATTAACAAAGCGCCTAATATATTAATCATCAACATAATTGTTACTCCTAAATGAAAGGCTTTAGCTTATGATTTTTCTGGTTTGAAAAAACGTAATCTATTTGCGTTACTTACTACCGTTAATGATGAAAGTGCCATAGCTGCACCTGCAACAACGGGGTTGAGCAATATTCCAAAAAATGGATACAATAAACCAGCCGCAATCGGTATACCTGCGACGTTATAAACAAATGCACCAAATAAGTTTTGCTTAATATTTGAAATGGTCGCGTTACTAACTGCAATTGCATCAGCAAGTCCATGAAGCGATCCGCGCATCAGAGTTATATCAGCACTTTCTATTGCCACATCGGTGCCTGTGCCTATTGCAAAGCCAACATCAGCTTGAGCAAGTGCAGGGGCATCGTTTATACCATCGCCTGTCATTCCTACTATCTCACCTTTCGCTTGGCGCTTTGTAACTTCGTCTACTTTATCGTTTGGCATTACTTCAGCTATAAAGTCATCAATCCCAACTTGCTTAGCAACCGCTTGTGCCGTGGCTTTGTTGTCGCCTGTAAGCATAACCAAGTGAATACCTTTACTTTGCAAACGTTTAATTGCTGCAGCTGAGTCTTCTTTAACCGGATCGGCTACGGCTATAATCGCTTGTAACTGACTGTTACTAGCAAAGTACATAGGTGTTTTAGCATCTGCGGCAAGTGTTTGTGCTTGCTCGGTTGCATCATCAACGACCACATTGTATTTATCCATTAAGGCTTTATTACCAAACAATAATGTTTGCCCATCAACCTTCCCTGTTACGCCTTTACCTGTCAGTGCATCAAAGTCAGTTACTTTAACTTTACTTAAACTCAAACCCTCGTTTTTAGCATAACGAATAATAGCTTCTGCAAGTGGATGCTCAGAGCTACTTTCAAGACTACCAACTAGTTGCATAACAGTATTTTTGTCACTGTTATTAAACGCAATAACATCGGTTACCTCTGGTGTACCTTGTGTAATAGTCCCGGTTTTATCTAAAATCATAGTCGTAATTTTAGACGTGGTTTGCAGCGATTCACCATTTCGAATTAAGATGCCAGATTCTGCGGCTTTACCAATACCAACCATAACCGACATTGGCGTAGCTAAACCAAGCGCGCACGGGCAAGCAATAATAAGTACTGTGGTTACTGCAACTATTGCATACGCAATTGATGGATCAGGTCCAAAGTTTAACCATGCTAAACCCGCAAGCACAGCAATGATCATCACTGTTGGTACAAATATGCCCGATATAACGTCAGCTAAACGACCAATAGAAGGCTTTGAATTTTGCGCACGCTTTACCATATTTATAATATTAGCGAGTGTTGTTTCACTACCAATATGGGTGGCTTTAAATAGTAAAGTACCACTTTTATTAATACTTCCTGCGACTACCTTATCGCCCGTTTTTTTACTTACGGGCATAGGTTCACCGGTTAACATTGACTCATCAACCGTGCTACTACCTTCTATAACGTCGCCATCTACAGGGATTTTTTCACCAGGGCGCACTCTTACTTCATCATTTTTTATAACGTCACTAATGTCGATGTCTTGCTCTTCGCCACTTCGAATAACGCGTGCTGTTTTTGGCTGTAGACCAATTAAGCGTTTAATCGCTTGTGAAGTACGTCCTCGCGCTTTAACTTCAAAGGCAAGACCTAGGCTAATTAAACCAATGATCATCGATGAAGCTTCAAAATACACGTGCCTTGCTACTTCAGGTAATAAATTAGGTGCTATAACTACAAACATTGAATATAACCACGCAGTACCTGTACCAAGTGCTATAAGCGTGTCCATATTTGCTGCATGATTTTTAAATGCCTGCCAAGCGCCGTTATAAAACTGTTTACCCGACACAGCCATCACAGCTAATGTAATAATACCAACTACAAACCACGCAATTCTTTGTGGATTTGTGGCTACGCTCATATCAAAAATAAGCCCGTATATCATTAAAGGTATGCCTACACCCAATGCGAGCATCATATTACGCATTAGCTTTTTATAGTGTGCCTCGTCCGATTTAGCTTTTTCATCAAGCGCATCTTGATCGGAGTCGTTGCTCATAGGCTTAGCGGCATAACCAATATTTTCGACAGCTTTGATAAGCGTGCTTTCCTCTGCACTCCCCTCTACACGTACGGTACGTTCTGCAAAGTTCATTTCTACATTTTTTGCACCTTGTACACCTTGCAGGGCTTTTTCGATTTTCCCCACGCAACTGCCACAGTTAGCGCCTTCAATCATAAAGTTTTGCGCGGTGTCTTTTGTATTAGTAGTCATTACGCTTCCTCTTTGTTCATTTGATTGTTAATTGGGTCAACAAACGATTCTATTAAGCTACATACATCGCTTGCATTTGCACCATCCGCTGAAGAGTCCCACTGGGCAAGAGCTGCTTGCATGCGTGTACGCAATTTTAGCGTTTCTTGAAAGAGTGCCTCTGTTTCTTCTAAACGTTTGGTTATAAGTTTACGTGTTAATGGGCACGGGCAATTTCCTTGCTGTGACTCACCAATAATTTGTTGAATATCTTTAACTGAAAAACCTAGCTGACGTGAGCTAATAATAAACTTTAAACGTTGCTGATCACTTGCTGTATATTCTTGATAACCATTTTCTGTACTGCGTATTGGATTAAGTAACCCTACACGCGTGTAATGACGAACAGTATCGGGGGTAACACCCATTAACTTTGCTAGTTGCTTAACATACATAATGTAGCTCCATGGTTGTTCAATACCTGAATGATAAACCTAGGTGCGACACATAGGTCAATGGCTATTTTTAAATTAGTTAAATAATGGCACAAACATAATTAACTTGAACTGATTTAACTACTGACTTTATATATTGTTATTAATTATGGCTATTTGATAGGATACTATGTGTAAAGGATGTAGCTGAAAAACTAAGGATAGAACATATGCTAATTCAATTAATAAAACAAAGTGTCAGTAAATTTTTAGATGGGCTTAAAAGCCCATGGTAAAGCTTATTAAAGACGAACTTGATGATCTAAATGTTGCTGGCTATTTTATCGGGCTAGTTATATTAACTTTGTTCACAGCCGCAATAACATGGTATCTACTTTCACATGCGCTAGATAACTTTTTTCAAATGCTATCGTACCCATATAGCGGCTACCCTGTCATCGTTTATTCAAATGACAGTTTAGCTACGCCAAGCCTTTGGTTGATACTGTTCACGGCGTTACTTACTGGCGTATTTCGTGGGGTTTATGAATTATTTAAAAAACCTTGGCTAAAGAAAGTGTTTGTTCACCTCCAGACAATTTTTTGCGTTACGTTGATTCTGGTTATTTTGGCTTTTTTTGTGCACTCTATTATTTGGAAGTCTGCTGCTCGCGAACATGGTTATATTGAATGCCCCATGTTTGATACCACACTTGTGAAGTATGCTAAAAACGTAACTGCTTGGACTAAAGAAGAATCCTTATGCCATGATTATCAGGTTGGCGAAGCTCTTTCATCAGGCAATCATGAAGATATTATAGAAACAGCCGAATACTTGAAGAACAGGTAATAAATTACACCTAAATCACTTAGCTTATATTGTAGAAGAGAGGGAGGCATCAAGCCTCCCTCTTATGTTAAGTCAAAGCACTTAATCGTTTTTTATATTATCAAGACCTTTGGTGCCCTCTTTAGCTTTAAGCTTATGGTGTATTGCCGACTTAATTAACATATAACCACTAATAGGCGCTGTAATTAATAAAAATATTGTAATCAATATTTCTTTAACACTAAGCCCATTCTCTGCATTGGTAAAAAAAACCATTGAAGCAATTAAAACGCTCGCCATACCCAGTGTTGTTGCCTTTGTAGGTCCATGCAAACGCATAAAAAAATCAGGTAATTTAATAAGCCCAATCGAGCCTATTAATATAAACGCGCCACCAAACAACAATAATATTGATACAATCCATTCGCTAATCATTATTCCACCTTATTCGATTATATCGCCACGAAGTAAATATTTGCACACCGCTACCGTACTTATAAAACCAAGCATAGCGATAAGTAATGCTGCTTCAAAGTAAAGCCCTGTTCCCATACTAATACTGTATAAAATAATAAGTGCTATTACATTTATATACATAGTATCGAGCGCTAAAATTCGATCAGGTACTGATGGACCGATAATTAATCGCCATAAATTAAGTAACAGTGATAACCCAATCATTGAAAAAACAATAAGTAATACAGTGTCTAACATTGAAATATCTCCTTGAGAGGAGCTTCGTAGCGTTGTTTAATTTGCTTAATTAGCGCCTCTTCGTCTTTTAAGTCCAACACATGAATAAGTAAATAACGCTGTATTGGCTCATCGCCCTTATTTATTGATTCAGGAATAGGATAAACCTCTGCGCTTACTGTGCCTGGTGTTAACGATACACTGCTTGCCAATATAGTGATTGGCATATTATGCGTTAAATCAATTGGTATTTTTACAAACGCTGGACGTAGTTTTTTTGTTGGACCAAGTATTAGTAAAGCAACCTGTAAATTGGCAACAACAATATCGCAAAGCACAATAAGTAACTGTTTAAATGCTAACCCAGGCTTTAAAATAAGCGGCTGAGGATCGCGTAGTGAAAAGCTTAGTAAAGGTATAAATATGGCAAAAAACACTGCCAATACTAAATGCCCTGCCGAAACACTATTATTGAGTAATAACCAAACAATAAACAAAAACAAACTACGAAATGGCGTTGGTAACCATCGAAAACGGGCTTGTAATCTCATTACGAACCTCCTTTTAGTACAGCGTTAATACCACCGCCTATATCGTGGAGTTGCGTTGCAGCTCCAATCATGTACTCGCTTATCGGTCCACCAAAAATAACCAGCAATGGCGAACAAGCAAGCAAACAAACTATTACGGTTACTTGTAATGGGTGTGCATTTACACCATCAGAACTTTCATTTTTTCTGTCTTTACGTTCCCAAAACAAGCCGGTACCTGCACGAGATAATGCTATTAGTAGTACAAAACTTGTAATTAAATAGACAGGCCAAAATAATAAAGCTTGTTCACTATTTAAAGTGGTTTTAAGAATCCAAATTTTTCCTACAAAACCCGAAAATGGTGGCATTCCAACAACCGTTAAAGCTGCGATAATAAAACACCCACCTAACAAGAAAGGCTGATTAACCATGCGTCCGCCAACCAGCCTATCGGCTGCTTTACCACGTTGGGTTGCTATTAAATCGGCTAGTAAAAACAATGCAGCACTAACAAGTGTTGAATGTACCAAATAATATAACAGCGCAGCAGTCGCATTTACGTTTTGTAATGCAATCAGTGCGACTAAAGTACCTACCGAAACAACAACTAAATTAGCAGTTAATTTACGTAAATCTTGCGCTGCAACTACGCCTATAGCACCTACAACTATGGTAGCAATAGCTAACCCCCATAACCAAGGTTGTGCCATATGCTCAAGTTCGCCAGCTTGTTCTCCAAATATCACTGTATATACACGTAACATGGCATATACACCAACTTTGGTCATAATTGCGAATAACGCTGCAACCACAGGTTTGGCACTCGCATAAGTATTTGGCAACCATAAATGAAGTGGTAGTAACGCCCCTTTTAACGCAAATACAACAAGTAGTAATAAACCACCCGCTTTTGCTAAATAAACATCATCGCCAGTAAGAAGTGGCATTTTGCGTGCCATATCAGCAATATTAAGCGTGCCTAATACGCCATACAAAATACCTAAGCCAATTAAAAATACGCTTGAACCTACTAGGTTTAATATTACGTATTGCAGCGCTGCACGCGTGTTTTGTTTATCGCCTGCGTGCATAAGTAATGCATATGAGGCAATAAGTAGCACTTCAAAAAATACAAATACGTTAAATAAATCGCCAGTTAAAAAAGCGCCGTTAACGCCCAATACTAAAAAGTGAACTAACGGGTGAAAAAAGCTGCCTTTTTCATCATCCCCTGCACAACTATATAAAATAACACCTAACCCTAAAAAAGAAGTTAGCGTTACTAATAATGTTGAGAGCATATCGGCAACAAGTACTATACCAAACGGCGCAGACCAGTTGCCAATGGCGTACACGTTAATACCTGTGTTATACACATGTATTAATAAAAACACGCTTACTGCAAACGTAATTATGCCCATAATACTTGAGGCAATACGTCGTATTGGTACGCTTTTACCACACGGTGGCAGCAGTAAAATAACCGCAGCAAACATGGGTAATAAAATAGGTAAGGATGCTAAATGTTGAATCATTTTTGCTCCTTATTTTCAGCTGACATTTTTACCAAATGACCATCAACATGGTCGCTACCTAAGTCGGCACGACCACGGATTGCTAAAATAACGACAAATGCTGTCATTGCAAAACCAATCACGATTGCAGTTAACACTAATGCTTGAGGTAAAGGGTCAGCGTAGTCGGCACCAGTACCAAGTACTACTGCTTTGTTAATGGTAAGACGACCAGCAGAAAACAAAAATAAATTAACTGCGTATGAAATCATAGTAAGCCCTAGCACTACAGGAAATGTACGCGCTCTTAGCAGTAAAAAAATACCGCAACTCACTAATACTCCAACGCAACATGCGTACAATAATTCCATTAAATATTTACCTCTTTTTTCTGGGTATCTGCTGTCATGTTACCTAAGCTTGCTAAAATCATTAGTGTTGCACCTACAACCGTTAAGTACACACCTAGGTCAAATACAATAGCACTGGCAAGCTCTGTTTTACCGATAAATGGTATATCGAAATAATCAAACCACGTTGTTAAAAATGGCTTATCGAAGAACCAACTACCCACGCCTGTAAACATTGCAATAGCGATACCTGAGGCAATTATTTTACGGTAATTAACATCAAAACGTTCGCTTATCCATGCTGAACCGTGCGCCATATATTGCAAAATAAAGGCAATAGATGTAACTAAGCCAGCAATAAACCCACCGCCTGGTAAGTTATGACCTCGTAAGAAAATATACGCCGATACTAACAAAGCAAGTGGTAATAAACTGTGTGAAATACTCGCTAACAAAATAGGATGACGCTCTCGTGCCCATGGGCGTCCTTCACCATCACTCGCTGGCATAAACAGAGGAATTCTAGAAAGCATTTTAAATATGCCTAATGCAGCAATACCTAAAACAGTAATCTCACCAAGCGTATCAAATCCTCTAAAATCAACCAAAATAACATTAACAACGTTAGTACCACCACCACCTGTTTTTGCGTTGGCAATAAAAAAGTCAGAAATCGATTCAAGTGGGCGTGTAAGCAGTGCATAACAAATACTAGCTATAACTACACCTAAAGTAGAAGCTATACCGATATCGCGTAAAATACGCAGCGAACTTGATTCTTTTGGCGTATGTTGAGGCAAAAAGAATAACGCCAGCATAAGCAGTATAACGGTAGCCACTTCAACGGTAAGTTGAGTAAGTGCTAAGTCGGGCGCCGAAAAACGCGTAAATGCGACTGACACCATAAGACCCACAATAGAGAGCATTAACAATGCAACCACTCGCGACCTGTGCCAAATAACAGTTGCTAATGCACCTATCATTAATAAACCGGCACCAATAGCATTGTGTACGTCAATTGGGGTTCTTGGCATACTGCCCGCTAATTGTTGCATTTCAAATAATGGCCAACCAGCACACAGCAATACTACACCTAGCATAACGACAAGGTAGCGCTGTAAAGAACCATTTTCAGTATGACTAATTTTTGATTGACACCAAGTTATAACGCTGAGGATAACGCGTTCAAATGTTTTTTTAGCATTAAATGGCGGTAATGAAGCTTGGAACTGGAACAAATACTTACGATTTACATATATAAACAAACCGCCAACCACAGCCATTGCACTCATCAGAAGTGGTAAGTTAAATCCATGCCAAATAGCAACTTGATAATCAGGCATTGCTTTACCTAAAACAGCAGTGGATGCTGCAGATAGAATATCGCCAACTACAAAATGTGGAAACATACCAACTAATAAGCAAAGAACAACAAGTATCTCTATTGGTACTCGCATATAACGTGGTGGTTCATGCGGTGTACGTGGTAAATCAATTGGGTCGCCATTAAAAAATACATCGTGGATAAAGCGAGCAGAATACGCCACCGAAAATGCACCTGCTATTGTAGCCAGTACTGGAATCAACCAAGACATAGAACCAAGAACTTGTTGGTGCAATGTTTCTGCAAAAAACATCTCTTTTGATAAAAAGCCATTAAGCAATGGGACACCTGCCATTGATGCAGCAGCAACCATAGCAAGCGTTGCGGTATAGGGTAAAAATCGCCACATACCATTGAGTTTACGCATATCACGCGTGCCTGTTTCGTGATCTATTATGCCTGTAGCCATAAATAACGACGCTTTAAACGTTGCGTGATTTATAATATGCAAAATAGCTGCAACGGTAGCAAGCTCAGTATCTAGACCAAGTAATAAGGTAATTAAACCTAAATGACTTATTGTAGAGTAGGCCAATAGCCCTTTTAAATCGTGTTTAAATAACGCAATGTAAGCGCCAAATAATAAAGTTGTTAAGCCTGTTAACCCTACAATTGCAAACCAAATATCGGTACCCGCTAAAGCAGGATAAAAACGAGCCAATAAAAATATACCTGCTTTTACCATAGTAGCAGAGTGTAAATAAGCGCTTACCGGTGTAGGCGCAGCCATTGCGTGTGGCAGCCAAAAGTGAAACGGAAATTGTGCCGATTTGGTAAATGCACCAAGTAACACTAATACAAGCGCAAGTTCGTATAAGTCATGCGACTGAATAATCGCCTTACTTGCTAAAATAACATCAAGGTCGTAACTACCAACAATATCACCAAGTATCATTAACCCTGCAAGTAATGCCAATCCGCCAGCACCCGTTACAGCAAGTGCCATACGCGCACCTTTGCGTGCTTCAGATTTATGCCACCAAAAACTAATGAGTAAAAATGAGCTTATGCTAGTTAATTCCCAAAATAACCAAAGTTGAATAACGTTGTTAGACATGACAATGCCAAGCATTGCGGTCATAAACAGCATTAAATAACTGTATAACTTAGCCATCGAATCGTTAGAACTTAAGTAATACCGGGTATACAAAATAACTAGTAAGCCTATGCCTAAAATCATAAACATAAACAATAAGCTAAGACCATCTAACCGCAGTGATAAATCAAGTCCTAAAGATGGGATCCACGACATTGAGTAACGAATTGTTTCACCCGCTAAAGCTGCAGGCGCATGGTATAGCGTAATGCCTAAAGCAATTAATGGCGCAAGAGCCGTTAAGCTAGCAGATTGATTGCGTGAAAGTTTGCCAGTGCATGCTGAAATAACACTGCCAATTAAGGATAACAAAGGTATCCAGAGCAAAGTCATAATGAAGGGCCTTTTAGAGTCATAAGTTTATCAGTGCATCACTTGGTTTACATTAAGTGATGCTTTTACTGCCTGTTTTTTAACGACATTAATACATATAGTTATACTGATAAACATGCTTTTTGTCTATAAAAAGCGGTAGTACCTGAATGAATATTGAACGAAGAAAGTAAAATTACGAAAAAAGTATTCTAGGGTTAAAAACGGTGAGGGGTAGCCTTTATATGTGCTTGCCAAAGCGCCCTATATTGCTCTGAAAGCCCTATCTGTTGATATTCCATAATGGACCAAGTTTTAGATGGTTTATAAGCTGTCCCACCTTGCTGGCAGCTCTCACTTTTATACCACCCTTTAGGTGCAGGTTCTCCGTGCGAAATAAATAAGTTAGGTGCAACAAACCCTTTTTTACTACATAACCAAGCTTGTTTTGTATTTGGCAGCGCATATTCATCCTCAAAACCACTAAAATGCATAAGTTCATGTAAAAATACGTTGTAGTTAACATGTGAATTCAGCTGCATTATGTTGTTTTGTACATTCGCACTGCCATACCTTGGCATCATTATTATAAAATCAAATTTTCCAGAAAGTTGTTTTTTTAATGATGATGACTGCCAATTGCACTGCGCCATTTTATTTACTGTATTTGTGCAATCAATAGCGCCTGCAACATAAACAGGCTTAGTGAAACAAAATACATTGTTATCAGGTTCTGGTTTTTCGTTGTATTTTTTTATCAGCTCAGAGAGTTTATAAAGCCCGCTACGATGATCGCTCATCGTTACCACATTAAACAAACATTGATTATTTACAGGCAACTCTGAACCTAATGCTAAAAAACCAAGGTTGTGTATGAACGATTCTGGAATATTGGTGTAAGGCGCACTTAATTTTAAATTAAGGTGATTTAAAGTATCACCTTTAGGCAGTAAACCATTTTTAGCTAATAATTTAAGGTCATCCCACCGAGATTGGGTAAATAACTGGCGTGCTAAATTTTGCCGCTGTGATTCACTTAAGCTATAAATACTTGCTTGCCAAAATAGTTTAGCTGTATCGCTACGTTTATTTTTTAATAACCTAAGAGAATACACATATTGCGCAAAAGGAATTTTGTTACGTGCTAATAAAGCGAGCTTAAAATCAGGGAGTAATTGTAAATGCTGAGAAAAATAACGAGGAAACTGCCAATAACTTTGCACAGCATTGGCTTTTGCGTTTAAAACGTGCCAAAAGCCAAGTACATTATGGTGATTACTGGAGCCAGAAATTAACAAGCTACACAGTAATACACCAACTATCTTTAAAATATTAACCCGCGTTTTCGCCAGTCATTAGCTCAAGCTCTAAACGCGCATACTTGTATTCAATAAACTCATGGACGTTAGTAGCAAGCGCTAATCTAAAATAATCAGAGGCTAAATACTCATTACCTGCGGCTTGGTGTAACTTAGCTAAATAAAAATAAGCTTCGCATAAACGCTGCGCATATTCTTGTTCTGACTTAACACCCTCACTGATGCCTGATAAAAATGTGTGTTCACTCATATCACCCGTAAAAAGCGAAATTAGCTGATACGCCCATTGTGATTCATCAAGCGCTGTTGCATTTGTTTTTAGCTCAGTAAGCGCTTGCTCTTTATTTTCTTGAGCCTCTGCCAAATAAAGCCATAGTACACGGTAAGGATCATTTGGAGAGCGCGCTAAAAACTCAACGAAATCGCTTTTAGCAATATCGGCTCTGTCGCCATAATAAAGTGCAATGCCACGATTTAAATAAGCGTATTCGTGTTGTTCATCTAGTTCTAATGCCGAATCAAAAAACTCATAAGCTTTTTCGTATTGCTGCATTAGCGTATGTTGAATACCCAAGAAGTTATACACTTCTGATAAATCAGGTTTTAACTTTATTGCACGATTAAAGTCAATGCGCGAAAGTGTAGTCATGCCTAAGCTATCAAATAGTACACCACGATCGTAGTACAGTTTTGCTTGTTGTTCGGGACTAAGATCGGCTCTGTTAAGTAGCTCTGAATAACGTGCTATAGCAATTTCACTTCTAAAGTCAGAAGCTAATGGAGCAGTAAAAGGCACATTAATAATAGGTGTAGGTTCTGACTGTGCAGTTGATTGGCAAGCGCTTAAAGACAAAATAGCGAAAGATGCCAAAGCTAAGTGTTTGAGTCTCATTAAAATCCTTAGTACCAAGATATGTAACAATATGACAGGAAATGCCTGAATAGGTTCATAACAACCGACGAACTATTATTGCCACACTAAAATTGCTCAATAACAACATCAAATTTAAATGCATTGGTATTCCATTTAAGGTTTTGATCACTATATATGAGTAATTTAGCTTCCTTGAATAATCTTTGTTTAAATTTAATTAGCCTCATTAAAGCATAAAAAAAGGGGCTAAACAGCCCCCTTTTATATTATCCAGTAAATATATCTGGATGAAGTATTAGCAATTACGCGTCAGTTGGCGCGTCAGCTGCAGGTGCTGCTGATTCCATTGCTTCTTTAATACTTAGACGTACACGGCCTTGGCGGTCTACTTCTAGTACTTTAACTTTAACTTCTTGACCTTCAGAAAGGTGATCAGCAACGTTATTAACGCGCTCAGTACTAATTTGAGAAATATGTACTAGACCATCTTTACCAGGAAGAATGTTTACAAACGCACCGAAGTCTACGATACGTACAACTTTACCTTCGTAGATAGTACCTACTTCGAGTTCAGCTGTTAATTGCTCAATACGACTAATTGCATTAGCTGCACTTTCGCCATCTGTAGCTGCAATTTTAATTGTACCATCATCACCGATTTCAATCGTTGTGCCAGTTTCTTCAGTAAGTTGACGAATAGTTGCGCCGCCTTTACCGATAACTTCAGCGATTTTCTTCTGTGGGATCTTCATAGTATAAATACGAGGAGCAAATTGAGATAGCTCTTCTGAAGGTGTAGAGATTGCTTCGTCCATTACCGCTAGGATATGTAAACGTGCTGCTTTTGCTTGTTTAAGAGCAATTTGCATGATCTCTTGAGTAATACCTTCAATTTTAATGTCCATTTGAAGCGCAGTGATACCGGCAGCAGTACCCGCAACTTTAAAGTCCATGTCACCTAAGTGATCTTCATCACCTAAGATATCTGAAAGAACAACAAACTTTTCGTCTTCTTTAACTAGACCCATCGCGATACCCGCAACAGATGCTTTAATTGGTACACCAGCATTCATAAGTGCAAGTGAAGTACCACATACAGAAGCCATTGAAGATGAACCGTTTGATTCAGTGATTTCAGATACTACACGGATTGAATATGGGAATTCAGTCAATGTTGGCATTACAGCAGCGATACCACGCTTAGCAAGGTTACCATGGCCGATTTCACGACGCTTAGGAGAACCAACAAAACCAGTTTCACCTACACAGAATGGAGGGAAGTTATAGTTAAGCATAAAGTGGTTTTTGTGAGTACCAGTTAAATCGTCGATTAACTGTGAATCACGTTCTGTACCAAGTGTAGCTGTTACTAACGCTTGAGTTTCACCACGAGTAAATATAGCAGAACCGTGAGTACGCGGTAATACGCCAGTCATTACATCTAGTGCACGAATCATATCTGGTTCGCGACCATCGATACGTTTTTCGCCAGCAGCGATACGACCACGAACGATTTTCTTCTCAAGTGAACCGAAGATTTTACCAACTTCTTGCTTGTCTAAAGACTCGCCTTCAGCAAGTTCAGCTGTTAGTACTGCAACAACTTCGTCTTTCGCTTCGCCAAGTGCTTCTTTACGCGCTACTTTATCAGTGATTAAGTAAGCTGCGCCTACTTTATCAGCTGCAATTGCTGCTACTTTATCTTCAAGTGCAACGTTTTTAGCCGGTGCAGTCCAATCCCAAGTAGGTTTGCCTGCTTCGGCTTTAAATTCTTCGATTGCAGTGATGATCGCTTGAGATTGCTCATGACCATATACAACAGCGCCAAGCATTACGTCTTCTGCAAGTACGTTAGCTTCTGACTCAACCATAAGTACCGCTTTATCAGTACCGGCTACCACTAAATCAAGTTGGCTTTCTTCAAGCTCTTTTAATGTAGGGTTAAGTACGTATTCGCCGTTGATGTAACCAACGCGAGATGCACCAATTGGACCACTGAACGGGATACCAGAGATAGCAAGTGCTGCTGAAGTACCAATCATCGCAACCATATCAGGTTGGATTTCAGGGTTTACAGAAACAACAGTAGCAATAACTTGTACTTCGTTTACGAAACCGCTTGGGAAAAGTGGACGAATTGGACGGTCAATAAGACGTGCAATAAGTGTTTCGCCATCGTTAGGACGACCTTCACGCTTTAAGAAGCCACCTGGAATACGACCAGCAGCGTACATACGCTCTTGGTAGTTAACTGTTAGTGGGAAAAAGTCTTGACCTGGTTGAGCTTCACGCTTACCTACAACAGTTACTAAAACTGAAGTATCACCAATGCTTACAAGTACTGCGCCGTCAGCTTGACGAGCAATAGCACCTGTTTCTAGGGTTACTGTGTGTTGACCTAGTTGAAATTTTTTAATAATTGCTTGCACTTAAAATATTCCTTAAATGTGTTCTTAAATAAGTTGCCATCAAAGAACCAATTACAGTACATAATTGTATTTATTTTAAAATCAATTAAGTACTACAATTGGCGATGACGTAAATAATCAAGCTAAACCTTTTTAGCTTGTGCCGTAGTATATACCAAAGCACCGTTAAAATGCGAGCCTAGCAATCAGATAAACACGACTCTAAATACGTATTTAAAATCATTTTATCTAGTTTGAATAATGGGGTTTTTATTTTTAAATTCAAGAAGTTTAAAAACGAATTGCAGGTTTTAGCAGGAATTTCAGGCACAAAAAAAGGAGCTAAAAAGCTCCTTTCTTTGTAATCAAGTTCTTAGCGACGTAGACCAAGTTCTTGGATTAATGCTGTATAACGCGTGATGTTTTTACCTTTAAGGTAATCAAGCAGTTTACGGCGAGTACTTACTTTACGAAGCAGACCACGACGCGAGTGGAAGTCATGCTTGTGGTCAGCAAAGTGACCTTGAAGCTTGTTGATATCAAAAGTAAGTAAAGCTACTTGTACTTCAGGTGAACCAGTGTCGCCTTCAGCACGTGCAAATTTAGCAATGATATCGATTTTTTCTTGATTACTTAGTGACATAATAACTCCAGAAATTAAATTTAAAAGGTGTCTTAGCCGATCACTAATTCAGCCAAAACGATTAAGCGGGCGTATTCTACCAACTGTGGGGATAACTACAAGTTAATTATCCACAATATGTATTAATAAGCTGTCGTTAATAATACATATTACTTTTTATTGCGGTTTAACGTAATCATCTTGCTGACTAGCAAGACCACGTTTGACTTTTAAATGACCGCTTGAATTACGCTCACCAGTACCAATAAATACCCCTTCTGCAACCACTTTAATTGCCCCTTCAGGCAAAGTAACAGGAAGTTCTACCGCCTGCCCGTGGCTAAACACCGAACCCTGTTCAGTTGTTATTTCAACAACAGGCAGATCGGTTAAAGCAGTATCTATTGGCAATAATAGCGAATCTAAGTAGATAGAAGGAGCAACCTCTTCTTCTTTCGCTTTAGCAAGCAACGCTTCAATTTCGTCAAGCGTTACCATTTTATCTGCGGGATACTGACCAACAGCAGTTCTGTGAAGCATAATAACATGAGCACCACAGCCAAGGTTTTCACCTAAGTCATCAACGATAGTACGAATGTAAGTCCCTTTAGATACATGGGCCGTCATTTGTAATATGTTGCTTTCTTCATCAAATTCGTCAAATGATAAGCTAAATACATTTATCTTTCTGCATTTACGAGGTACTTCAATACCTTCGCGAGCATACTTATATAAAGGTCTGCCTTGGTACTTAAGCGCTGAATACATTGATGGATATTGATCAGACTCGCCAACAAATGCGGCAATTTCTTTTGTTAGCTGCTCACGCGTTACGTTCACATCTTTTGTGCTAACAATTTCACCATCAGAATCTGATGTTGTTGTACGCTCACCCAGTTGCGCTCGAACAATATAGGTTTTATCTGTATCGAGTAGAAACTGCGTAAACTTAGTTGCTTCACCAAAACAAATTGGCAGCATACCTGTGGCAAGTGGATCTAAAGCACCTGTATGTCCAGCTTTTTGCGCAAAATAAACACCTTTTGCTTGCTGTAGTGCTTTATTTGATGAAATGCCTTCAGGTTTGTTTAACAACAAAATACCGTCAACCGCACGGCCTTTACTGCGTTTTGCCATCTGTATTAGTGCCTTCTTCGCTATCTGTATCGTCTACGTGCTTAGTACTTTCTTCGCTGTCTGAAACTTCAGCAGCATCAACACTCTCAGCTTCGTCATCAACATGCTCAACTTCGTCATCTACATGCTTAGCATTATCTTCACGAATAATCGAATCAACTAAGTTAGAAATACGCATACCTTCCATAAGTGAGTTATCAACAACAAACTTTAACTCAGGCATAATACGTGCGCGTATACGCTTACCAAGTAACGAGCGAATATAACCAGTCGCTTCGTTAAGTACTTTTGCGCTTTGCTTTGCTGCATCTTCATCTTGTGTATTAAACACAGTGATAAAGATTTTTGCATAAGATAAATCGCGCGACACTTCTACCGCTGACACTGTCACCATACCTAAGCGTGGATCTTTAATTTCGCGTTGTAAAATTACAGCAATTTCTTTTTGAATTTGCTGAGCAACACGATCAGTGCGAGAAAATTCTCTCATTATACTTGTCCTAAAATAATAACTTATTGAAATTAAATAATAAGTTAATTAAATAATAAGTTAACTAAATAATGGATACACAAATGGGGGCTAAGCCCCCATTTAAAATCTTAGCGTAGAGCGTATCAAACTTCGAGGTGTTAACCCCAGCGGTTCAATATGCCCTAGTAACAATTATAGAGTACGTTGTACTTCAACTGTTTCAAATACTTCGATTTGGTCACCAACGCGAACGTCATTGTAGTTCTTAACGCCGATACCACATTCCATACCGTTACGAACATCAGCAACGTCGTCTTTAAAGCGACGAAGTGACTCAAGTTCACCTTCGTAGATAACAACGTTTTCACGAAGTACACGGATAGGCGCGCTACGTTTAATAACACCTTCAGTAACCATACAACCAGCGATAGCGCCAATTTTTGGAGATTTGAATACGTCACGAACTTGAGCAAGACCAATAATCTCTTGCTTAAATTCTGGTGCTAACATACCTGACATTGCTTGCTTAACTTCGTCAATCAAGCTGTAGATTACGCTGTAGTAGCGTAAGTCTAAGTTTTCAGTCTCGATAACTTTACGAGCTGATGCATCAGCACGAACGTTAAAGCCAACTACAATCGCGTTAGACGCTGCAGCAAGTGTTGCGTCAGTCTCGGTAATACCACCAACACCTGAACCAACAATCTTCACTTTTACTTCATCAGTAGAAAGCTTAGTTAGTGAATCAGAGATTGCTTCGATTGAACCTTGAACGTCTGCTTTAAGTACCACGTTAACTTCAGAGACATCGCCTTCAGTCATGTTAGTAAACATGTTTTCAAGCTTAGCTTTTTGTTGACGAGCTAACTTAACGTCACGGAATTTACCTTGACGGTATAAAGCAACTTCACGCGCTTTACGTTCATCTTTAACAACTGTCGCTTCATCGCCTGCAGCAGGAATACCAGAAAGACCTAAAATCTCTACTGGAATAGATGGACCAGCAGACTTAATGTCTTTACCGTTCTCATCTCTCATTGCACGAACACGACCGTACTCAAGACCACATAATACAATGTCACCTTGGTTAAGCGTACCAGATTGAACAAGAACAGAAGCTACTGGACCGCGACCTTTATCAAGGCGAGATTCAATAACAACACCAGCAGCCATACCTACAGTAGGAGCTGAAAGCTCTAAAAGCTCTGATTGGTTTAATACAGCTTCAAGAAGGTCATCGATGCCTAAACCTGTTTTTGCAGAAATATGAACGTACTGCGTATCACCGCCCCATTCTTCTGGAATAACGTCTAGTACAGCAAGTTCGTTTTTAACGCGATCTGGATCTGCGCCTTCTTTATCCATTTTGTTTACAGCAATAATTAAAGGAACGCCAGCAGCACGAGCATGCTGTACCGCTTCTTTAGTTTGTGGCATTACACCATCATCTGCTGCAACCACAAGGATTACGATATCTGTCGCTTTAGCACCACGAGCACGCATTGAAGTAAATGCAGCATGTCCTGGTGTATCTAAGAACGTGATCATGTGACCGTTCACGTCTACGTGGTATGCACCAATGTGCTGTGTAATACCACCTGCTTCGCCTGAAGCAACTTTTGCTGAACGAATGTAATCAAGCGTAGATGTTTTACCATGGTCAACGTGACCCATAACAGTAACTACTGGAGCACGTGGCTCTGATTTACCATCTTCATGGCGATCATTAAGTACTGTTTGCTCTAATTCGTTTTCTTTAACAATGATAACTTTGTGACCCATTTCTTCTGCAACTAGTTGCGCAGCTTCTTGGTCAATCACTTGGTTAATGGTAACCATGTCACCCATTTTCATCATTGTTTTAACAACTTCAGCGCCTTTAACTGCCATGCGTGATGCAAGCTCAGCTACTGTAATTGTTTCGCTAATACGCACTTCATTTTTAACATCAACAGTTGGTTTTTGGAAACCATGTTGTAATGATGCTGGTGCTTTTAGCTTGGCTTTATTACGGCCTCTTGACGCTGCAAATTTATCTTTTGCTGGCGCTTTTTTCTTTTTCTTCACACGGCGTGTACCTTGCTCATCACGAGCATCGGCAACATCTTCTGCTTCACGTGCATAAGTAGAAGTCGTAAGATGGTGATCCGCTGTTTCTTCGCGTTTCTTACGTTCTTCTTCTTCTTTCTTCCAGCGTGCCGAGTTTTCTTCAGCTAGCTTTCTTGCTTCTTCTGCTTGACGTTTCGCTTCTTCTTCAGCTTTCTTCAATGCGGCCTCTTCTGCTTCTTTTTGCAGACGCTCAGCTTCTATGCGATCTTTCTCAGACTTAGCACTTTGCTCTGGGGTCATCTGCTTTTGTTTCGCTTTACGCTCTGCATCAGCTTTGCGTTTAGCTTCTTCTTTGGCTTTACGATCAGCGTCTTCTTTCGCTTTACGTTCTGCCTCTTGTTTCGCTTTTAATTCTGCGGCTTCTAGCTCAGCTTTTTGCTGCTCTTCAAGGCGCACTTTTTCTTCAGCGGCTAAGCGTGTTTGCTCTTGTTCTTGTTCCATTGCGCTTTTTTTCACGTATGTACGTGTTTTGCGAACTTCAACTTGAACAGCTTTAGCTTTACCCGTAGAGCCAGTTACACTTAATGTGCTCTTACTCTTACGTTGTAAAGTCATACGCGCTGGGCCATCTGAACCAGTACCGCCATGATGCTTGCTTAAATGATCAAGTAACGTTGCTTTTTCTGCTTCAGTTACATTATCAGTAGCCTGCTTAGTGATACCTGCTTGTGAAAACTGCTGTAGCAATTTATCAACAGTTGTACCTATATCGCCGGCTAGTTTTTCAACATTTACTTCTGCCATAGTGTGTAATACCTCCGTTAATAAATTACTCGTCTGCAAACCAACAAATGTTACGTGCAGCCATAATTAGTTCACCCGCTTTTTCAGATGTAAGCTCTGTGATATCAACTAATTCGTCAATACCTTGCTCTGCCAAGTCTTCAAGTGTAACAACACCTTTGCTCGCCATAACAAATGCTAAGTGACGTTCTAAGCCTTCAAGCGCAAGTAAGTCTTCAGCTGGTTCTGCACCATCTAAGCTTTCTTCCGTTTTAAGGGCTTTAGTCGTTAATGCATCTTTTGCGCGTGAACGTAAAAGATCGACCATTTCTTCATCTAAGCCATCAATTTCTAAAAATTCAGATGCAGGTACATACGCCACTTCTTCAAGTGTCGAGAAACCTTCATTAATAAGTAATGATGCAAACTCATCATCAATTTCTAAACTTTCAGTGAATAAGTTAAGTAACTTATCAGATTCGGCTTCATTTTTAGTGCGCATATCTTCAACAGTCATTACGTTTAGTTCCCAGCCAGTTAATTGGCTTGCTAAACGAACATTTTGACCATTACGACCGATTGCTTGCGCTAGGTTATCAGCTTCTACTGCGATATCCATTGAGTGAGTGTCTTCATCCATTACGATTGAAGCTACTTCTGCTGGTGACATTGCATTGATAACAAACTGTGCTGGGTTATCGTCATAAAGTACGATATCAACACGCTCACCACCTAACTCAGACGATACAGCTTGAACACGAGCACCACGCATACCAACACATGCACCAATTGGATCAATGCGTTTGTCGTTAGATTTCACGGCGATTTTAGCTCGAGAGCCAGGATCGCGTGCCGCTGCACGTAATTCTATCATTTCTTCGCCAATTTCTGGCACCTCAATGCGGAATAATTCCATCAGCATTTCTGGTTTAGAACGCGTAACAAACAATTGTGCACCGCGTGCTTCAGGCTTAACTTCGTATAAAAGACCACGGATACGGTCACCCGGACGGAAGTTTTCACGTGGAAGCATATCATCACGGTAGATAACGGCTTCTGCGTTATTGCCTAAATCAAGAACAATAGAGTCACGCGTTGCTTTTTTAACAACACCTGTTACTAACTCGCCTACTTGATCTTTGTACGCATCAACAACTAAAGCACGCTCAGCTTCACGTACTTTTTGTACGATAACTTGCTTAGCCATTTGTGTTGTAATACGGTCAAATTTAATTGAGTCAATTTGCTCTTCAACGTAATCACCCATTTGCAAATCAGGTTCTTCAACCTGCGCTGCTTCTAAGGTAATTTCGCTGTAAGGGTTCTCTAAAGAACCATCTTCTAAGACTGCTGCAATCTGCCAACGACGGAACGTATCGTAATCACCCGTTTTACGGTCAATTGCTACACGCACTTCAATTTCGCCATCGTGTTTTTTCTTTGTCGCTGTCGCTAATGCGAACTCTAGAGCTTCAAAAATCTTTTCTTTTGGAACCGCTTTCTCATTGGAAACGGCTTCAGCAACCAATAATATCTCTTTTGCCATGGGTAATGCCTCGCTTGCCCTATTCCTTCGCGCTCGAATTTAAAACTTCGCGATTAAATTCGCACGTTCGATGTTACTAAGCATGATTAGATGCTCTGCACCATCGCTAGATAGTGTGATCATATCGCTGCTAACTGTTACTAAATCGCCTTTAAAATTACGACGACCATCTTGTGGAAGTTTAGTACGCACGCGTACTTCCTCTCCCTGCGCCTGCTCGTAGTGATCTTGTTTGAATAATAGACGATCAACACCAGGAGACGATACTTCCAAATCATATTCATTTGTAATCGGGTCTTCGACGTCTAAAATCGCACTAATTTGGCGACTTGCATCCGCACAGTTATCAACTGAGATCCCATCCTCATGAGCAATGTATACTCTTAAGGTAGAATGGCGACCCGCTTGCACAAATTCAAGACCATGTAATTCAAAGCCTAACATTTCTACCGCTGGCGACAACATGGTTACTAAATCTTGTTCAAGTTTTGTCACGAAAATCCTCCATACAAACAAAAAAAGGGCTTATAGCCCTAAAATACTGAGTTTAAATTTAATTTAATGACAATTGCCATCAAACCGTAAGGTGCAGATACAACAACGCCCCGAACCAAGCGGGGCGTCACACCAAAAAGCATAAAACTGTGTGGCCTAGGGCCGAGCTTGGTTGCGAGTCAGCAATCTGACCAAATTAAACTACACTAGCTTAAACGCAAAACGCGCATTACTTAGAATGCGCGATATAAATTAATAAGCTTACACTTATTAGAATTGGTTGCGGGAGCCGGATTTGAACCGACGACCTTCGGGTTATGAGCCCGACGAGCTACCAGACTGCTCCATCCCGCGCCAATAGATATCAAATTTAATTAATATCGCTGTTAGCTGTTTTACAACATGCTAAACAATGGCAGCTATTATAAGGATGCGCGGGATAATTAGCAACCATAATAACTAATAACTTTATAAAAACTCGAATCTTTAAAATAGGCAAACTCAACATATGTAATTAAAATGTTGAATAGAATTTTAAAAAATAATTCCAGAAAAACTCAAGGTATTATTATTTCACAAAAAAATAATTTTATTTACAACAACAAAAGCGAGGTTAAATCATAAGCTTAACAACAAACCAATACTTTAATATCAAAAAAGCGTGCGATATCTGAGTTCCTGACTATAATAAGAATCAATCACTAATACAATAATAAAAATTATACTTAATGCAACGAGGCATTTAATGAATACACATCAACCAGTACTGTTAAAAAGCCTTACTATTATAAAACCAAACTTCCATGCTTTTACGGCACGTTTTCATGGTAAGTTAGTTGAGTCTGATATCACCATGGGTTACTTAACAGCTGCACAATTTAACGAAAGAAGTTATACGCTTTACTGTGTGTTAGAGCGCATAATTAAAAATCTAGATAACCCATCATCTGTTGCTCCGTTTTTATCACATCATATAGCTTTTTTAAAAAACGGTCATATTCAACAAGTTGATATCAAAATCTTATGTGATGCTTTTTATTCGACTTTGGAAGAGCATTTAGGGCGACTTTTTAGTGTAGAAAGTCAATTAGCATGGCAGAAAGTTTTAAGGTTTTTTACAAACTTTGCAAATAATATCCTCTTTAATGTTTCTAATGTTGTTTCTCTTAAGCAACAAATAGAAAAGAAAACAAATAGCGAAACGTAACTTTATGGTAAAAAGCTTATTTCATCATTTAGACGATTAAGCTTTTTATGCTCAACTTCTATTAATAAATTATATTGAGTGTTTAATGCACTCATTCGTTTTGATAACGCATTATCAAATTCGGCATCCTTTTCGTAGTTTGTTCCATTACTTAGCCTACTTTCTAACTTCAATGTTTCTTCTTTGAGTTCATTACTAAACGTTATTATTTTATTGTTAGATTCTCTAACTTCACGCTCTATCTGTTGTTTGCGGATAAAAGTATCTATTTTTTTATTTTCATTACTGTAAGTATCATTTTGCTTAGTAGAACTAAGTCGTCTGAGTTGTTGGTTAAGTATATCTATGCTTACTTGTTCATTTTTAATAAGCACGTCAAAACGCGATATAGTTGCCATTATTTGCTCCGCAATCGCGACACTTCGCTTAGCTCCAGCTAAATTATCTTTTTGTGAATCCGACTTTTTATTCAAAACGCTAACCTGCTTTTGCATTTCAATTTTATAAGTTTTAATTTTATCTTGATGCTCAATAATTTGTTTTTTTAATGCGGTTATTTTTATATAGGAATCTATATCAGAATCAATATTGTTTATCGAACTGGTATTACTTGGTTTAAGATCATTTTGTTTTTTATCGTTCGGGTTTTGTACATTTAAATGCAATAGTTGAGGATTATCTGCGCATGGTTGTTGGCTAAATTCAACCCCATTACTTGTTTCACATTTATAAATTGCAGTAGTGGCACTAAAACAAACCATAGGGCTTATACCCATTAATAAAATAAAAAGCCTTGTTAATGTACTCATATTTATAACTCCAATTATTAAATAATAAAACGATCGTCTACTTAAATTAGCTCGTATGGTATTTGTTTGGCTTTGTCATGAAACACTATAAAACGCTTAGGCTCATTTTAGGCGATCAACTAAATCCATCTCACTCGTGGTTTAAACAAAAAGACAGTGAAACCTTATATCTTATTGCAGAGCTTAAACAAGAAACTGATTACGTTAAGCATCATATTCAAAAATTATGTGCTTTTTTTAACGCAATGGAGAATTTTTCAGTCGCATTAAAAAGTGCTGGTTTTAATATTTTACATTTAACATTAGATGATACTTGTGATGATCAAAACTTAGTTGAATTACTTAAGCGAATTGCCGATAAATATCAATGCGATACTATTGAGTACCAATACCCAGATGAGTTTAGACTTAAATCACAATTAACCTTATTTCAAAATAATAGTTCATTGAATGTAACTGCTACAGACACAGAACATTTTTTATTACCGTTTGGTGATATAAATACACGCTTCAAAAAAAATAAGCATGTAACAATGGAGCACTTTTATCGCGCTATGCGTAAGCAATTTAATATATTAATTGACGATGCAAAGCCAACTGGCGGAAAGTGGAATTTTGATAGTAATAATCGTAATAAATTTTCTAAAAACGACTTAGCAAATATCCCACGACCAAAGCTATTCAACAATGATGTAAGTAGTATCGTTTCACGTTTAAATAAACACAAAGTCGCTTATTTTGATCAACTAAATGAGCATACATTAGAGTGGGCTACAACGCGTAAACAAGCCATTGAATCTCTCGAATACTTTTGTGAGCACTTGCTTAGTCGATTTGGTCATTTTCAAGATGCAATGACAGATCAAAGTGAAAACAATACCAGCTTGTATCATAGCCGTTTATCGTTTGCTCTAAATGCAAAAATACTCCACCCATTATATGTAATTAAACGTGTAATAAATGAATATGAGCAAAGACCTGATGAGATATCACTCTCGCAAGTAGAAGGGTTTACAAGACAAATATTGGGCTGGAGAGAGTATGTACGCGCTATTTATTGGACTAACATGCCCGACTACGCAACAAAAAACCAACTACAAGCCAAAAATAAATTGCCATCTTATTTTTGGAATGGCTCTACAAAAATGAATTGCCTAAGTCATTCACTCAAACAAAGCCTTGAAACCGCTTATGCTCATCATATTCAGCGCCTAATGGTTATTGGGAACTTTTGTATGCTCACAGGAATTAATCCTGATGAAGTAGATAACTGGTACCTAGGTGTTTATATAGATGCCATAGAATGGGTCGAAATGCCTAATACTCGAGGAATGAGCCAGTTTGCCGATGATGGGATCATTGCAACAAAGCCCTATGCAGCAAGCGGGAACTACATTAATAAAATGAGTGACTATTGCAAAAGTTGCCAATACGATGTTAAACAAAAGGTAGGTGATAAAGCATGCCCGCTCAATAGCTTGTATTGGCATTTTATGGATAGACACAGAGACAGGTTAGAAAAAAACCCGCGTATTGGTATGGTCTATAAAAACTGGGATAAACAAGATAAAACGCTTCAAGAACAAACACTACAACAAGCAACCTACTATCTTAATAATTTAGAAGCGCTTTAAACAAAAAACCGCCTCAGTTGAGGCGGCTAAATAATCAGGGGGGAACTAATGTTAAATAGGTTTACTTACCTTCGAGCAAGTTACCACTACCAATTTCAATTTTTCGTGGTTTAAGTGCTTCAGGAATCTCACGCTGTAACTCTATGCTCAATAAGCCATTAGCTAAATCTGCACTAAGTACTTTTACATGATCTCCAAGCTGGAATTTACGTTCAAAGTTACGCTCTGCTATACCTTGATGAATAAACTTACGTTGGTTAGTTTCATCTTTATTGGCTTTAATACCTGCAACTTTTAATGTGTTGTTTTCTGACTCAATGGTCAATTCACTATCGCTAAAACCTGCTACGGCCATAGTGATTCTGTATTTGTCTTTATCAAGCGCTTCTATATTGTATGGAGGGAAGCTTGGCTGCTTGTCTGTACTAGCTGCCGCATCCATAAGTGATGCTAAATGTTCGAAGCCGATAAATGAACGATAAAGTGGTGATAAGTCTACTGTACGCATAATAATATCCTCATATTTAAGCGATATTTTGCATGTGCTTTTCTATTGAACAAGCTCAAGCAAATTTTAATTAATAATATAAATTTCAATTGTTTAAGTTTAATTTAGGACCCATCAGGCGTCCTACTTAACTATATATGGACGGTAAAATTATTTTCAAGTAAATTTATTAAAAATAATTAAATATAAAATCAAGCGCGTTGTTAAACGCGCCTAAATTAGTACCTAACTACTTAAGAAAATGTTCCTCTAATAGGATAATCATTTTCACGCGTATATTGAATACCAGACAGTAACTGCTGCATATCAGGACGCGAAAACGGGCTATTTGATTTATCTAAAACTTGAACTTGGTTCTGCTCGTTTAAAACAATAATTGCAGGTTCTGCAAATGGATGATCTGTCTCTGTAGTACTTCTAGGTTCACTAATGTATAAACCTAGCTCAGTCATTTGCTCAAGCGTTAAGTTATAATAAAGAGGAAAATTAACGTCTAGTTTTTCATAGTGTGCTTCTAACTGAGCATGGCTATCACCACTTACAGCAACTACTTCTACACCAATATCTTTAAAATCTTGAGTCATTTTAGCCAGTGCGTTTAACTGTTTGGTACACATAGGACAATGCTGACCACGATAAACTACTATCATTTTCCATGGAGCATCTGTAATACGCTGTGTAATATCAACCTGTTCTCGCTCTGTATTACTTACAATCAGTTCAGACAATTTAGATGCGGGTTTTAATGTGTTATTACTCATAATATTCTCCTTAAGAAATGTTATAAATCGTTTACTAAGTAGAGCTTTGGGCATGTAACTAATTTTCAACCATCTAAATTGTAATCGAGTAATATAATTATATTAATAATTTTGATTATTATGACTTACGACCAACCTTTAATTTTTCTGTAAATTGTAGAAGCACTTACACCTAAATAAGCCGCAGCAAGAGGTATATTATCCTCGCAAACTCTAATTGCTGACTCTATAGCTCTTTTTTCAACTTGCCAAAGTGGTTCTATATCATGGGCAACCATAGGCGAGCCAAGTGTATTGGCAATAATATGTGATACTGACGAAGTGCTACTTGCGGGCTTTGCTGATCCTAAACCAAAGGAGCTTGGTAGCATATCTAACTCAACAATTTCTCCATCATTTATTACAACCGTATTTTCAATAACATTTTGTAATTCACGAATATTACCAGGCCAATCATAATTGCAAAAAAGCTGTTTTACATCATCAGCAAATGCATTGAAATTTTTTGCATTGCTCTCACTTTTTTGTTTAAGGATATACTCAGCCAATAACAATATATCGTTACCTCTCTCACGCAGCGGAGGGAGCTTTACAGGAATAACATTTAGCCGATAGTATAAGTCTTCCCTAAAACGCCCTTCTGCGACTTCTACAACAGGATTTCTGTTTGTAGCGCACACTAGACGAACATTACTATGCAATACTTCACTACTACCCACTTTACTAAATATACCAGTTTGCAAAAAGCGTAATAACTTAGCCTGTAAGTTAAGCTCCATTTCACACAATTCATCTAAAAATAACGTTCCACCATTAGCAACCTCAACTGCGCCCTTACGATCGCTTAAAGCGCCACTAAATGCCCCTTTAACATGCCCAAAAAATTCAGACTCAAATAATTCGGTTGGTATAGCGGCGCAGTTTATTGCAATAAAAGGACCTTGGCTGCGAGGGCTCGAATCATGAAGGGTTTGTGCACATACTTCTTTACCTGTGCCACTTTCGCCAGTAATAAACACACATGCTTTACTACGAGCAGCACTGTCGAGTAATCTAAATACTGTTTGCATTGCTAGCGACTCACCAACGAAGTCTTCATTTTTATTATTGTTTTTAACTTCAGGTACTATCTTCACTTGCTTTTTAGGCGTTAGTGCACTTTCAACTGCACTGATCAATCGCTGACCTGTAAACGGTTTTTCTAAAAAATCAAAGCCACCCAAACGCATTGCTTCAACAGCTACATCAATAGAGCTATTTGAAGTAATCATTACTACATTTGCTGGATTATCTTGTTTATTAACAAACTGAAGAACTTCAAGCCCACTTATATCGGGTAAACAAACATCCTGTACAATAACAAGAGGCATTTGTTCTTTAATCCCAACCAATGCAGAGTAACCATCAGCAAAATGCTTACACTCATACCCAACTTGCTCTAGTTGGCTTGCATATAGCGCTCCACTAGCGATGCTATCTTCTACAATATAAACCAACCCTTTGTCCTGTTTACTGCTCATTGCCTTCTCCTATATGGCTATACTTTGAACCATGACTTGGTAGGCATGACGAGTTTTATTTATATTGTGCTTAATAATTATAGCTAGGTTTAAATTTTCTTGTTCTACTATTGGAGGGAAATCATGAAGTTGACCAGCTAAAGTAGCTAGAGGAGTTGCTCCGTATAATGCCGCTGAATTTTTAAGAATGTGCATTATATCTTTAACTTTTAATACATCGCTTTTTTCTATCGCATTACTTAACTCAGTTGTCATAACACCTAACTCATCAATAAATAAGTTTATTAATTTAATCAGTGTTTCTAATCCAACATCCTTTTCTAATTGCGCTAAAATTTGTGGATCGGTGATACTTTTATCGATAAATTGCTCAGGTACTGGCATATATAACCTTCAGCGTTTTTATTGTTTTAAACTAAAGTTAAAAACGGTTTCTTGTGAAATAATAAAAACTGAAAAATAGTGTATACATTGAGAGTAATTCGTTTTTTGCATTTTGCAAATCAATATGAAAAATAGATTTAATACTACTTTGCCCATTTAGCGACGTTTCTCGCTAAACTCTGCGGCTTATCAATTAAATAGCCTTGTGCTATATCACACCCAAGTTGCTCTAAAATTTGCAGCTGTTCATTTTCTTCTATTCCTTCTGCAACAGTTTCTAAACCTAACCTCTGTGCCATCGCGATAATGGCACTACACAAAGTAAAGTCTTCGTTATTAGTCGCTATACCATTCACAAAACTGCGGTCAATTTTTAAACCGTCTATATTAAATTGGCGCAACAAACCCAAAGACGCATACCCGGTACCAAAATCATCAAGCCATACTTTAACCCCTTCTTTGTGAAAGTTTTCGAATACCTTCTCTATTTTTTCAGGGCTGTGGATTAATGCTGTTTCGGTCAATTCTATTTTAATTGCACTTGGTGGAATTTGATGTTTATCAAGTAAATACATTACTCTAGAAAAAATATTGCCATTTAATATCTGAACAGGTGAAATATTTAACGACACTGTAATACCAGTCATACCAAAATTAAGCATCTGCTTTAAGTCAGAAAGGCTTTGCTCAAAAATCCAATCTCCAAGCTCTAATATCATGCCGGATTGCTCAACATGTGGTATGAACTCGTCAGGTCCTACAATACCAAAACGTGGCGACTGACACCTGATTAACGATTCAAAACCAACCAGCTGCCCTGTTCCTAAAGATAAGAGTGGTTGATATACCATTTTAAAATAATCATTTTTCATTGCATCAGACATAATACGCTCTAGCTCATGCCACCTTGCAAGATCAACTGGGTTTTCTGAATCTAAAGTTTTAAATGCATTCATTGTCTGCTCCAATTTAATTTATTCTTAGTACCTATCTAACTAATAGCAATTTACAGACCAAGACACCCGCAAAGAAATAAATATAAACCAAATAAATTCAATGACTTAATGGTTTATTTTTGAACGTTAATAATTATTTTCAGTATTTTCATTTTGCAATTCACTTTGCAAGTCATATTTTGATCAATTTAAGACTAGTCAATTACTTAAGTTAACACCAAATAAATATTATTTAAGCTGTGAAGTATTTTGAGGATTAAAAAAGAGGCATTAAAAGAAGAGTTAGCGAAAAAGCTGGCAATGTTGCATTACCAGCATTAAATCATATTAGTTTGAGCGAATATTACTATGTTTATCATTAGTTCTTACTGTTTCATTTTGTGCATAGCTAGTATTTTGAGAATCGAATGTATTATTGGCTATTTGCGTATTATCAGTATCATCTTGCAAAAAAGTAACAGGCTGCATATTAATCACAGGTTGCGCTACATTCGTATCTCGCAAAGCTGTAATGCCAATAATCAAAACGGCCACAAGTGCGATAGATAAAATCATAATTTCAGGCGTTAATACCCAATTGCTTTGCTTTGGTTGTGAACTTTTAGTATTTGTTTGCATCATGTCTACCTTTTAAATAAATGTGGGAATTCTCTAAATTTAATTCATCGATGAATTTTTCAGATGATTCCCTCTATCTTATAGTTAGTAAATGCGAAAGATGTGCCAATCACACAAAACTAAAAAAAATTTAAAATAGAACTAAAAATCAGTGCCTTAAAAAAACAAAAATAATCTATAAATTAAATCACCATTAAATAGCCGCATATTTTTATTTTGAATTGCAAAATGCAAATCAGTTTGAGAAGCACAATAAAACAACCTTTAAATATCAAACAAAAAAACTAAGCTACGCTTAAAATACTAGCCTAAATTTCACATTAACCAAACTTTTTAACTAATTAAATATAAATACCTACTACATTAGTTAAATTATTCCTAGTTAATCATCTCCCAAATCTCAGCTAAACGCGTGTGTTTTAAATATAGTGCATCACGCGCGTGCTCAGGAGCATACTTTTCAAGCATGGTATAAAGTATTTCTCTAACAATTGGTTTAGCTAAATAATCATTCATCCCTGCTTTTATAAATCGTTCCCTATCTCCATGAATCGCATTCGCTGTTAGCGCAATAATGGGGGTAGTAACATCTAACGCCCTAATAGCCTTCGTCGCTGAAATACCATCTAAAATGGGCATTTGTATATCCATAAAAATTAAATCAATTTTTGGGTTTTGTGCTTTACTAATCGCCTCTTGCCCATCACTTGCAATCTCAACATTACATCCCTTTTGTTCTAAAAACTGTTTTATTACTATTTGGTTATTAGTGTTGTCTTCAACAACCAATACTGTAATTCCCGTTAATTGCTCTAAGTCTTGGGAATGATTTAACGATGCCTCTTGATCGCGATTGGTAAATATTATGTCTAAATGAAATAACTGTTCCTCTAATAAGTGAATCCCTCGAAGTATATGAGATACTTTAAAAGGACCATTGAGTCTCAATTCATTATCGTTAGTGCTCTCTGGTAATAAGCTTTTACCAAGTAAGTCTATAACAAGTAAACAAGGTCTATTTGGTAAGAGGAATGAATCTAATCCTTTACGTACTAAAGGAACCATTTTAGGGTCGGTCACAACAATGGCATCAGGCGTATCAGTTATTGGCGTATGAGGAAGCTCCTCATAACATTCAAAAGTTACAGAGTGGCGTAAAAGCATATGCTTAATGGCTTTTTGCAATACTTTATTACTTCCTAAAATCCATACTTTAGGTTTTTTACTGCGTGCAGCAAATCCCTCTCGCTGTATTGAATTAGTAGTATCTATTTTTAAAGGGTAGTTAATAATAAACTCACTTCCCTTTTTAAGCTCAGACTCAACTTTAATATCACCACCAACTACATCACAAATTTGTTTACAAATGGCAAGCCCTAAACCGCTACCACCATGTTCGCGGGTGATTGAGTTATCTGATTGAATAAATGGCTTAAACATACTTTCTAGTTTATTTTTTGCAATACCAATACCTGTATCTTTAAAACAAAGCTCCAGAGTGAGATCATCATTTATAATTTTTATGCATTTAACAGTAATAGTGATTGTGCCTTGCTCAGTGAATTTAATTGCATTTGCTAATAAGTTTATTGCAATTTGTCTTATTCGAGCATGGTCTCCAACAACCTCTGCTGGTACATCTGGATATAAATCAAAAATAACTTCCAGACCTTTTTGCAGTGCAATTCCTGTAACTATATCTATAGCTTCTTCAATGCAGGTATCAATACTAAAAGGTCTATTATCGAGAGATATAGCTTGAGCTTCAAAACGAGAATATGTAAGTACATCATCTAAAACACTTAACAAAGCATCTGAACTCGTTTTTATCATTTGTGTATAACGCATTTGTTCAGAAGTTAAACCGGTATGATGTAAAATATCTGCAGAGCCAATAACTGCATTTAAAGGCGTGCGTATTTCATGACTTATATTCGCCATAAAACGACTTTTAGACTCGGCAAGCATTATAGCCTGATGTTTAGCTTCTAGTAGTGCATGCTCTGCTTCAATTCGCTCTTGAATATCAACCAAAGTCGCAGCAATAGACGACAAACTCTTATCGTAAGAACTTACAATTGGGGTTAGCGTCATTTCGACCCAGTTACTTTCACCTTTAAAATTAATTAATCGTATATCAAAACGACAAATGTTGCGCTGTCCCTGCTCATAATTTAATAGGGCACCATTTACTTTTTCAATATCATCTTGAGCAATAAATTTTATAATGGGCAAGCCAATATTTTTGTGAGCTTCGCTATTAAATAAACGCTGCCACGCTTTATTTATAAAGAGCAAGTTACCTTGCGTATCTAATCTCAATACAATGTCTGGAATATTATCAACGACCGAATGGTAGTTATATTCTATTTCAGCCATTGCTTGTTCAGCTTGCACCCGCTGTGTAATATTTGTTTGTATTGCAATAAAATGCTTAACTTCACCAAACTCATCTTTAACGGGGTTAGCATCAATAGCAACCCAGTATGGTTCACCACTTTTACCGTAGTTAATTGTTTCTACTTGAAAAGGTTGACCATTTCTCACGGCCTCAGACATTACTTTACATGTACTTTCACACGTTTTTTGACCTTGTAGAAGCTTACCAGGGATTTGCCCTATAACCTCCTTACATTCATAACCCGTAAGTGTTTCAAAACTATTATTAACCCACTCTATAAAACCAAACTTATCTGTAATAATAACCAAATTATTAGTATGACTCGCCACTAACGACAACCGCTTGGCATGTTCCTGTTGCTGTGTTGATCGTAATTGAAAGTCTTTGTGGCGCTGTACGTCGTGCAACGACCCTACAAAACGACCATCATTATCGTAAGCAAGTTTAAGTTCAAACCAGTTAGCTAAACCATCACTATTTTTTACTTGCAGTTCAATACTACAAGTTGCAGCACCTTCAATTAACCCACAGCCATACATAGTTAAATGCAATACATCTCTGCCAGCTATCAAATTAGTAAGCGATTTTCCTATTAATGACTCACTTGAATAACCTAACCTAGTTTGCCAAGCTTCGTTTATATAAGTTAATAAAAAACTTTTATCGCACTCAAAAATACATTCATCAAGCAATGATAAAATTTTTGCTTGATGACGATTTTTATTTGATAGTTGCTCAACTAACGTATATTGAACTTGTAATTCGTCATTCATTAACATTTCCATCTTTAATTATTCCGACTAATGCCTTTATGAACACTGCTATTTTCAAAGGCCTCTTTACAAAAATAATTACTTATAAATAATTGCCTTTGATATTTTAAGTTTAGTTTTCAAGCAAAATAATCCCCCAATAACAGGCGTAAAAAAGTACCAAATGTGGTCGGTACAATTTTTTATGGGTAATTAGTTTTTTATTACCCGCTATGGGTGAAAATGTAAGGGTATAAACAATACAAGGACTTTATCGATTTTTGACCTTCTCGTTAGTTTGTAGATATTGCGTCAACGCTAAATAATTACGAATGTAATCAAATTCTTAAAAATCAATACCCCAATACCTAAAATGTCACCTGGGTATGCTTTTATTAAAATTAATTACGCAGCTTGCCAAGGTTTAATAAATTTTTCGAGAACGGCTTTAGTAACAGGTTTTTGCAAATAATGAGTAATACCTTTGTCAAATAGCTCAGCAATTTGTTCATCACATGTAAGCCCCGTTAAAATAACTTTAGGTGTGGTGTTGTTTGGCGAGTTTTGCTTAGTAAGTTGCTGAGCAACATCACTGCCGTACATACCAGGCATACGTTCATCCAATAACAATAAATCAAATGATTCATTCTGAGCGAGAATTAAAGCGCTTTCGCCATTTTCAGCGCATGTTACTGAACAGCCAAGCATTTCTAGCATAACCTTAGTCGCTATTTGGCTAGGTAAACTATCATCAGCAACTAAAATTGATAAACGGGTTTGAAAGCGCACCGTACTTAAAACCGTCATTAAATCGGTGTCAAAAAACGGCCACGCTATAACCTTCTTCGATAACCTATCTTCTTTGTTAAAATTACTTAATTGCTCAATAGAACAAAGCTTAAGATGTGTTTCTAAGCTAGAACCATGAAACTTTTCTAGTAATGCATCCTCATTTAAGTAACGTAAGTCCTCAAGTTGTACGCTTCCTCGCGCAACACTATCAAACAATTTAAATTGCAAACCATAACGTCCATTTATTTCTGACGATATTCTTAAACAACTTTTAAATAAAGCTTCACTACCAGTTAAAACATCAATATTTTGATCATCACTAAGCAATAATTTAATAGGCTCTTTTGTTGAGATATGACCATTAATGTCCAACGTATTTATCTGATCTTTGTCGTCCACTTTATAATGAATGCTAATACCTTTTAAGGTTGCTTCAACTATTAGCACAAAGCAGTGTTGTGTAGATTTTAGAGCTGGGATAATAAACGTTTCAATTTCAGTAATTAACTGTTCTGGTTTTATTTGAATGCACACATAACTACATTGCAGTTTATTAATTAATGTAATAGCCAAATGGCTGTTATGTTTTTTGCAATACTTACCGACTATCCCTTGGATAGATTCTAAAACATGGCTATGAGTATTCATTTGGTATCCTAAAAACCAATGTATAGCCAAATATTTACAAGTTATATGCCATAAATTTAAAAACGTTTTATTTCATTACATTCAATATGTTATAAATTAACTTTTAAAAATCGATTATTTAATTCGCATTTTGCAAATCACAATGCAAAGCGGATTAGTGTTACTCTTCGTACAAATGCTTTATTAGAACAGTGCAATCGATTTTTTACACTTTAAAATATTTTTTAATCATTTAAACTGATATTAATCAAATAAAGGAGAGCATTATGTTAACAGTAATTTTTGGTCGTGAAGGCTGCCCATTTTGTGTACGTGCTAAAGACGTAGCAGAACAATTATCAAATGAACGTGATGACTTTAAATTTCGTTACGTAGATATAATTAAAGAAGGCATCAGTAAAGTTGACCTTGAAAAGTCAGCTGGTAAACCTTGCCCTACAGTTCCGCAAATTTTTATTGACCAAGATCATATTGGTGGATTTACAGAATTTGAAGCTTACGCAAAAGAAAACCTAGGGCTCTATAAATAAGCCTTAATAAGCTCTGTATCAAAAATGTTAACCAGTTTAATTACCCTAGAATTGAACTGGTTAAATTTCGACCAACATCAACCACATAGAAATTAGTTGTAATTTATACAAGCATTTGCCTCGCGAATCCTATATAATGCGCGCCTCTTTAAATTCGTTGAGGCGTATTAATGTCAGAACCAGTCACGTTTGAATCTCTAAATCTTTCTCCTGCAATTTTGAAGGCAGTTGAAGAGTTGGGTTACAAGACACCATCTGAAATCCAAGCTCAATGTATACCGTTATTGCTAGAAAGAAAGGACGTACTGGGACTAGCTCAAACGGGTACAGGTAAAACCGCAGCATTTGCACTGCCATTGTTAAATAATATTGACCCGTCTGTAAAACAGCCGCAGATCCTTGTACTTGCACCTACACGCGAGCTTGCGATCCAAGTTGCTGAGGCATTCGAACAATTTTCTAAACACATTCGTGGTGTTGAAGTATTGGCACTATATGGTGGCCAGAGCTACAGCATCCAGTTAAGCGCACTTCGTCGTGGCGCACAGGTTATTGTTGCAACTCCAGGTCGATTAATCGATCACATTAACCGTGGCACTATCAAGTTTGATGCTTTACAAGCACTTGTACTTGATGAAGCCGATGAAATGTTACGTATGGGCTTTATCGATGATGTAGAAAGCATCATGGAAAAAACACCGCGCGAAAAGCAAACATGTCTTTTCTCTGCGACTATGCCTAAGCAAATTCAAAACATCAGTAGCCGTTATATGAACAATCCTGAACAGGTTCATATTTCAGCACGTAACTCTACAGTATCATCTGTTGAGCAAGTGTTTTGGAATGCAAGCGTACACAAGAATAAAGCGATTGTTCGCTTCTTAGAAGCTGAACAGTATGAAGGTGCTATTGTTTTCGTACGTACACGTAACGATACAGTACAACTTGCTGAGTTATTAGAGCGCGAAGGTTTCTCTGCTGCTCCACTTAACGGTGACATGAACCAGCAAGCACGTGAACGCACTGTAGAACGCTTAAAAAGCGGCATGCTAAATGTTGTTATTGCAACAGACGTTGCTGCTCGTGGTCTAGATGTTGACCGCTTAAGCTTAGTTATCAACTACGATATCCCACAAGATTCTGAAGCCTACGTTCACCGTATCGGCCGTACAGGTCGTGCTGGTCGTACTGGTAAAGCAATTTTATTCGTAAAACATAACGAACGTTATTTACTTAAAAATATCATTCGTCATACGAAGTCTGAAATTGCACAAGTTGAATTACCAACTGCAAAAATCGTTGAAGAAAAACGTATTGAAGCGTTACAAGCAAAATTAACTATTGCGCTTGAAAACAAAGACATCACGTTCTTCAATGACGTAGCTACTAACATGGCTGAAAAACTTGACCTTCCACTTGAAAGCTTAGCTGGTGCGTTACTGTGTTTAGCACAGCAACAGTCTCCTATTAAAGTTGAAGAAGTTAAGATTCAACCTCGTGAGCGTAACGAACGTAACGATCGCAATCCACGTAGTAACGACCGCAATGATCGCGGTGGTGACCGTGGTCGTCGTAACGAACGTGGCGGCGAACGTGGTGGTGAACGCGCTGAGCGTAAACCTCGCGAACGTAACAGTCGTGATGCAGGTCCTATGGATACTTACCGTATCGAAGTAGGTCGTGAACACGGTGTTCAAGTTAAGAACATTGTTGGCGCTATTGCTAACGAAGCTGACATCTCAAGCAAGTTTATTGGTGATATTCGTTTACACGACAATCACAGTACGGTTCAGTTACCGCAAAACATGCCTAAAGATGTACTTGATCATTTCCAAAAAGTGTTTATTTGTAAACGCCCTATGGGTTTAACAATTACACAAGATCAAGGTCCTGCAGAACCACGTGCAGAACGCTCTGAACGCCCACCGGCTGACAAAAAGCGTAGCTTTAGTAAAGACAAAGATGACAGCCAACGCGGTGATAAGCGTACTGGTCCTCGCAAAGAACGTCGCCCAGTAAGCTTTACAACGCCGAAATAAGCAACGCTTCTTTAATAAAAACCTTGCCACGTAAGTGAGCAAGGTTTTTTTGTGCCTGAATTTTAGCTAGCAATTTATAGAGTATTCTAAAGAGCACTATAATTCTTACTCATAAAACGCCCTACTCGATATATACCAATCTGCTTATATGGGGTCTATTTAACAACAAGAAGACGGCACTGTAATTAGGAAAAATTTATATATAGTTGTTCTAAAAAATTAACGGCATTATGGGATGGATTAACTCACTAAATTGTTCAAATACTTATGCAGATTAGTATTTTTCTAAAACCGTGTAAAATATCTAATTACATTCGTATAAATAAACTAGCTTACTCGACAGAGCTTATGCCCAAAAGCAAAAAAACACGATTGCGCTAAGCAAGTCGTGTTTTTATATTGTGCTAAAAGAGCTGTTAAGCGAGTGCTTTAACTTCTTCCCATAGACGCACAACTAATGCTTTGTCTTCTTCGTTAAGCTCACCATTACGATATGCTTTAACTAAGCTTTGCTCTACGGTATCGTTTAGCTCATCTATACTGATTGTCAGCTTTTCTACTTCGGCATAACCTACTGCAAGATCGAAATGACCTCGTAAATAGCCACCTGCAAATAACTCATCGTCAGTTGCTTTTATTACTAAATCATCGAAGTACTGCTGGGCTGCATCGATATAGTTCACTAAACTCATTTATTAATCTCCTGGTTTTGCAGAGCACCTGTATTTTCAAGGTTTTGATGCCCTACTGCATACATAATATGGTCGTTATATCCGGTGGTTACTTTAATATAACCCGTTAATTCATCATCTAATTCGCTGTCGCCAGTATCACAAATAAGGGGGCGACCATTAAGCGCTTGTAGCTTTGTTTTTGTTGCTACTACAATAATATTTTCTTTGCCAATTGCACGTATAAGCGCGGGGCTTAATTGCTGATTACCACGACCAAATATATGTCCTTGCCCGCCAATTAGGGTAATTACCAATTTAGTATTTTGCTCATGAGTAAGCTCAAGTAATTGCTTAGCCATTAAATCTTGGGCAACTATGGTTTGATCTTTTATTAAATCAACGCCAAGCAATGTATTCTCAAGTCCCATTTCTTCCATTATAGCTTCAACGGTTGAGCCGCTACCCATAATATAAAATGTGTCTTCATCCATTTGCGATACAACATGCGCAGCAATATCAGCTAGTACTAATTCGTCGGTTTCTTTACCGCCATTTTTAACAGCTTGCATATAACGTACTTCGCTGGGTGTTTGCATTTCGCCATAACGTTTTGCTTTTACCGTACCTTGCCTAAAGGCATCTTCATCTATATCCATTACATCTGCATCAGCTAAGGTAACTAACTCACCTTTAACCAGCATTTCAACTACGCGCCCTGCTGCTTTTGGTGTAATGGCGTATACACCAGAATGAATTTTACAGCCTGCAGGAATACCAAGTACCGGAACGGTATCCTCTATTGCATGGCAAATATTACGTGCTGTACCATCGCCACCGGCAAATAAAACCAAATCAACGCCAGAGTCTTTAAGTATTTTTACCGCATTCTCAGTATCATCTGGGGTTGTTATAGCAGCAGTGTTGTATATAACCTCAACATTAAAGCCCAATGCCTTTGCTGTTTTCTCACCCATGTCGCCGTTAACAGTGTAAATAATTAAGCGTTCTTTATAAGGTAATAGCACTTCAAGCGCTGCTTTTGTACGGCTATTTGCCTTTGGCTCTGCGCCTAATTCTATTGCTTTGGCAGCAGTTTGCGCGCCATCACTGCCTTTTAAAGCAACTGTTCCACCTAAACCCGCTACAGGGTTTACAATTAAACCTAATTTAAACGCCATCACAAAGCTCCTTCGGGTGTTGCCAATTAAACTGTTGCGCGGTTATTGGCCACGGTGTGTTATAAAAATGGGATAGTGCTTTTAAAAGTAATTCTGTCCGAGGGTTAAAGCCATTTTCGATAAGCGATAATACACGCGCATGCACTCGTTGTTGAAAATCAAACCGACATGTTTGCTCGCCGTTTAAGTTATCCACCGACACGTTAAAATTAAACCCTGCTGCGGTACTTAATAACCACTCTATAGCTTGAGGCTTTACTTCAACGTTTTCAAATTCAGTCTGCTTTTTTTCATCACGACCATCGGGGCAGTACCAATAACCGTAGTCTTCTTGTAAACGACGTGCATCGCCTGCTACTAGCCAATGCGCAATTTCATGCAATGCACTCGCGTAAAAACCATGAGCGAATACAACCTGATGAAAAGAGGCTGTATTATTAGCTGGAATATAAATAGGCTCGCAATCGCCTTTTATCAATCGGGTATTATAACTTTGATAAAAAGTGCGTTCAAAAATTGAAATTAGATCAGCTATTTGATGCATAAAATTAGGCTAATTAGTCTCGGTTACAGCGCTATTTTGCGCATTAAAAACGAGACGAATTGTACGGGCTTTTACAGCTAAAGTAAAAATAAGGCGAGATAGTAAAAAATAAACGGTTAACCATTCACTTTATTGATGTTTTTAATAATACCTAAACAGTAAAGAGTATTACCAAGTTCTTTATGCTGTGTTTTTTCACTTGAGGTTTTATTGGCTAAGCTAGCTAATATATCGTAACGTTTACGAATAGTTCGTATATATCGCGCATGCCTACGGCATTCAAAGCAATGAGTACAATGCGAATCCACCCAAAAGCCAAGTACCTCAAACCAATATTGCTGCTCTTGAGCAAAGAAAATAAATGCCTTAGAGCAAGTCTCGCACTGCTCCTCAATATCTACATAGAGTGTTCGAGGATAAATGGCATAATTTTGCTTTTTTATATCAGCCAATATTACCGTATTAGAAAAATACTTAAGGTTTGCGTAACGCCAGTGCGCACTCTCAATTGCTTCAACAGTCGAAGGTGTATTGGTAATTATTGGTTTATCGCCATACCTTGGATGGTTAAGGTACATCAGCTCGCCTACTTTAAAGTTATGGTTTTAATACTAAAAAGTAAATCATATAAAAGCAATAGTTATGCAGGCGTGCCTGCTTCATCACATTCTACAATATCGGTTTCGGCTAATGCTTGTTTAACCCAGTTTTGTAGCTCTGGGCAGCCCATAACCTGCTCACAGTAGCGATTAGCTTGTTCAGATAAACTAATTTGGTAAGTTTTTAGTCGCAAAATAATTGGTGCATACATAGCATCAACAATACTAAATTCACCAAATAACCATCTATCAGGATAAGTAATTTGTTGTTGGTTAAATATTTCGTCAATACGGGCAATGTCTTTTTTAGCAGCATCAGAAAGTGTAATTACACGTGTGGCGCGAATATTCATTGGCATTTCGTTACGTAGTGCCAAAAACCCTGAATGCATCTCAGCACTTAGACTACGTGCTTTAGCTCGATGAGTTATATTTGTTGGCCACCCTGCCCCCAACAAATAAGCATCGTTTATGTATTCACAAATAGCTAATGAATCCCAAACAACTAAATCACCATCAATAAGCACTGGTACTTTTTGCACTGAAAGCCGCTTTTGTAATTCATTATAAAAATCAGGTGTATCCAGTACTAATTGCACCTCACTAAATACAACACTGAATTTACTCATTAAATACCATGCTCTAAGTGACCATGTCGAGTAATTTTTATTACCAATAAATAATTGCATTGTGACTTCCTAAATGATTAAGTTAAGTCAATATACGTTACGACTTAGGTGAATACTCGCCAAAATTTGTCATACCACATATCAATTAAATTGATGTATTAAAATATTAGGAATTAAGATGGATATCGATTCACTTCGCACATTTTTAGCATTTGTAGATACAGGTAGCTTTACTCGTGCCGCACAACAAGTGTGCCGTACGCAATCAGCGGTCAGTATGCAAATGAAAAAGCTAGAGCGTGATATTGGTAATTCATTATTTAGTAAACAAGGTCGACAACTTGTACTTTCTAACGCAGGTATTCAACTAGCAAGTTACGCTAAACAATTAATAGCACTACACGATGAAGCATATAAACAATTAAAAACAAGCACAGTACAAGTTCGTATCCGTTTAGGTTGCCCTGATGACTACGCCAGTTCAATATTGCCAAAAGTTGTTAGTTTGCTCCATCAGCATATTAACCAACTAGATTTACAAATCAGTTGTGCTTCAACCACAGAGTTAAAAAATCAGCTCGATCAAGGCTTGTTAGATATAATAATTGCCACCCGCTCACCAAGCTCTGAGGAAGGGTACTTTTTGTATTCAAGTACGGGTGTGTGGGTTAAGAGCGAGCAATTTATTTATGACTCAAATATGACCTTGCCCCTCGCCATTTTTATGCGCGATTGTAAGTTTCATCAGGCAGCAATTGAGGGGCTACTAAAAACGGAGCGACAATTCAAAATAATAGGTTGCTGCGCAAGCTTAAGTTCACTTGAATCTTTAGTGAAAAGTCACTTAGCCATAGGCGCCATTGCTCAGGTAAGTAAAGCCGATTCGTTATGTATTATTAATGACATTACCCTTCCCGCTTTACCGGTTATTGATATTGTTTTGTTACATGCCAACCATGCACACAATCCTATAAACCAAAATACAGTAAAAAAAATAGCTGAACAGTTTACTTTTTAAGTAAAACTTAAAGCTTACCCTGTTTAATTAAAGCATTTTTTAACAATTGAGTGTTACGCGTATTTGCTTTAAAAAACGCATCAAATATATCGCCAAACAGGGGGATTGATCCTACAAAAAAATCTATCAGCATATTAATTATAATTTTTAGTTTTATGCGTTTACTCATCCCCATACGCTGCGCTTCTAGCAATACATAGCTTGATAATATAAGCCCAGCGGCATCGCCAATCACAGGAACAAGTCCAATAACAGCATCAATCCCTATATTAAATTTAGTAAAAGGAATGCCAATGCTGCTGTCGGTAATTTTACTAAAACGTTCAAGTCGCGTTATTGCTGCGTGTATTTTTTGCTGGGAGCGTTTTACATTTTTTGCTTGTGTCGTATTCGTCATAGTTAATAACCTCCATAAAAGATTATATAAACTAAACTTGAACTAGCCCTGAAGTGTTAATGCTAGCGTGATCAATTAGCAAAATGGGATATAATATTCTTGTTGTAATTCACTTATACTATTACCTTGAATAGCCTTATATTATTTCATCTTTAGGTATTACTTTATTGATAAAGATTTCTGAAACACCCTGTTTTATTAACGTGTATTTTTCTACTTTTCCTAAAGGTGGTTCAAAACGTATTAAATTCAACTTATACCAGCCAGTACTAATTCTACTTATCATCTTTTCACAAAAGTCAGACCACTCTTCGTTATATTCGTTTCTTTTAATATCTTTTGTTAAATAACACATTGCATCGGCTAACCAAAAAAGTGATAACGCAACACCAAAGTCACAGTTCTCGTTATCTGCAACTGCATTTATTACCTCTAAGCCGTTGTCCCAATTATAAGCTTGAGCATATTCCAGTAAAAAAAATGGATTTTTTGAATTGCTCACTATATTTACGCTTATTTTTAGATCAACTTCATACTGAGCATTATTTATTAACTGTCTTTCAAATTGAGAAATCATATTTATTGCCTAATAAAAACAGAATAGTTAAATGTTTACCAAGATATTGTTGTCTGATTTTAAATATAACGTCTCTTATATTTTCGCTTTAACTCTATAATTTAATGGTACTTTGATATAAAAAAAAGCGCCTTTCGGCGCTTATTTTATATCATATTAACGTTTTAAACTGAGCCGTTAATTGGACCATGTTCGTGGTTTACATGTGGATTTTGACCGCGTTGACGCAGTAAATGATCCATCAGTGTAATGGCCATCATTGCCTCAGCAATAGGCACGGCACGAATACCAACACACGGATCGTGACGTCCTTTGGTGATCATCTCTACTGCTTCGTTTTCAGTATTAATACTTTTACCTGGAATAGTAATACTCGACGTTGGCTTAAGCGCTATTGAAGCAATAATATCTTGCCCAGTAGAAATACCGGCAAGTACGCCACCAGCATGGTTTGATGTAAAGCCTTCAGGGGTTAATTCGTCGCGATGTTCTGACCCTTTTTGCTCAATAACATCAAAGCCGTCACCAATTTCAACGCCTTTAACTGCGTTAATACTCATTAATGAATGTGCAAGCTCAGCATCGAGCCTATCAAATACTGGCTCCCCTAATCCTACTGGTACATTGCTTGCCACTACTTTTACTTTAGCGCCTACTGAGTCACCTTGTTTTTTAAGGTCACGCATGTATTCGTCAAGTGCTTCTAGCTTGCTTGCATCAGGGAAAAAGAATAAGTTATTTTCAACTTCGTTCCAGTCAAATGTCTCAGCCTTAATAGGACCAAGTTGGCTTAAACATGCTTTAACTTCAATACCATGAAATTGCTTTAAGTATTTTTTAGCGATAGAGCCTGCCGCTACACGAATAGCTGTTTCGCGTGCAGACGAACGACCGCCACCACGATAATCACGCAGACCGTATTTATGCCAATACGTGTAATCGCCATGACCAGGGCGAAATACATCTTTAATTTTTCCGTAGTCTTTTGAGCGTTGATCGGTATTTTCGATAAGTAAACCGATGCTTGTGCCTGTGGTTTTACCTTCAAAAACGCCTGAAAGAATTTTTATTTGATCGTCTTCACGGCGCTGCGTTGTGTAACGGCTTTGGCCTGGTTTACGACGGTCTAAATCTATTTGTAAGTCGGCCTCTGTGATCTCAAGACCTGCGGGAGTACCATCAACAACGCCGCCTAATGCAACGCCGTGGCTCTCACCAAAGGTGGACACTTTAAATAACTGTCCAATGCTATTACCTGCCATTAACTTTCCTCATTCCTAATGACTACCAATAGCCAAGCACATGGCTTGGCTATTCATTATTTTTACTTATTTTGTAAAATACTCATCTAACTGCTTTTTGCTAATTACAAATACACCTAAGCCGCCTTGTTCAAACTCAACCCATTCAAACGGCGCACCCGGATACAGTGCATCCATATGTACCATAGAGTTCCCTACTTCTACAAATAACAAACCGTTATCAGTTAGATGCTCACTTGCTTCGCTTAATATTGTACGTGTTACATCTAATCCATCGTGACCTGATGCAAGCCCAAGCTCTGGTTCATGATGAAATTCGCGAGGTAAGTCGGCCATATCTTCTGCATCAACATACGGTGGGTTTGCTACTATTAAGTCGTATTTCTGACCTGGTACACCACTAAATACATCAGACTGAATTGGTAGCACGCGGTCACTTAACATGTAATCGCTAATATTTATGTCAGCTACTTCAAGTGCTTCATACGATATATCTACCGCATCAACTTGTGCCTGCTCAAATGCTTGTGCAAGCGCTATTGCAATACAACCAGAGCCAGTACATAAATCTAAAATACGGTTAACCGACTCAGGCGCATCTAACCACGGAGTAAAACGGTTGCTTATGAGTTCAGCAAACGGAGAACGTGGAATAAGTACGCGCTCATCAACATAAAACGGCATACCAGCAAACCACGCTATGTTTGTTAAGTAAGGTACTGGCGTGCAATCGTTAATGCGTTCTGCAATAAGACCTGATAACAGGTTTTTTTCTGTGCTTGTTAAACGCGCATGCATTAATTCTTTTGGTGCATCAACAGGTAAACTAAGCGCAGGAAGTAGCAAACTTACAGCTTCATCCCAAGCGTTATCTGTACCGTGTCCAAAAAATATACCACTACTTGCAAATTGGCTTGTAGTCCAACGTAACCAGTCATGTAAAGTTGACAGTTCTGCAACGGCTTCTTCTAATGTTGCTTCTTCTATTTGTAAATCGTTCATATATTTTTACCTGTAGTAGCTTACTGACTGTTTTGAGTCTTTGAGACGATTGCATTGCCTATCTGCGCTGGGCAAATTACAATTGCCCCTCATTTAAGTATTGTACCGCCTTTTGCGCTGCGTTTTTACGTTTTTTTGTTTAGGTAAAAGTTATGAAAAAAGACATTCCACTACATTCGTCCCTAAGCAATGACGATATAAGCTTATTTCGTCAAACGATCACAGGCGCTAAAGTATTCAAACAAGATACTCATCGTTTTGATACAAAACCTAAGGTGTCACAAGCTAAGCAATTTGCCCAGCAAAAAAAGCAGGCACAGTCTGAATTTTTTTTCTCAGACGTTTATATTCCCGATATAGATACCCACGGAACAGTAAAATATGTAAAACCTGGGCAAGACAGCTTTTTAGCTAAACAGCTTCGCCGTGGCGACTTTGCACCCGACTTAACGCTTGATTTGCATGGCTTAAATAAAGAATTAGCTAAAGATGAACTTGCTGGCCTAATTCACGAATGTAAAAAACAGCATTATTATTGCGCGTGCGTTATACATGGTATTGGTGGTGGCGTACTAAAACACAAAGTCCCCCAGTATTTAGTGCAGCACCCAGACGTTATAGCTATGCATCAGGCCCCACTTGAATATGGTGGAAGAGGCGCAGTGCTCATACTAATCAATTTGCCGCAAAGCGATGAGTTTAGACGCTAAATTAATCTATTACTAGGATGTAACTACGTGCACATTTTTTCGATTATTTTTCCGCTCATATTCATTGTTGCGCTAGGGTATGCTTGCTGCCGATTAAACTTTTTTGAAAAGCAACATATTGCAGGGCTTAGTAAATTTACTTTTTATATTAGTTTACCGGCTTTTTTATTGTTAAATATGTCGCAAATTAATTTACAGGAGAGCATTAGCCTTTTTGCATTTTTAAGCTTTTACATACCCGTACTGACTGTGTTTGGCTTAGGTATTTTAATCGACCGCTTTTATTTAAATAAAAAGCACTTAAAAAATTATCAACAACACGGTGTGTTTGGTCTTGCTTCTAGCTATTCCAACATGGTGCTTGTAGGCATTCCTATTGTTATTGCGTCATTGGGGAAAGAGATGATTGCAATTGCGTTTATGATCATCACTTTTCATAGTACATTATTGTTTGCGCTTACTTTTTTAATAGGAGCTAAAGGCAGTAGCGATAAGTTTTCATGGTCACACTTTGGTAAGAGTATGGTATTAAACCCTATTGTACTAAGTATTGGTTGTGGGCTTATATTAAACATATTGGGAGTAACACTGTTTACCGACTTAGCAAATAGTTTGGAGCTATTAGCTAAACCAGCAATTGCATGTGCATTATTTGTGCTTGGTGCAAATTTAGCTTTTTATAAAATAGCCGCAAATTGGCAACCAGCCCTAATTGCATCCGTTTTAAAAATAACTCTATTACCGGCATTAGTGCTATTGATAGGTACTTATGTATTTAAACTAGACACGCAAATACTTAATGTATTAGTACTTTTAAGCGCATCCCCTGTTGGTGTAAATGCCTACCTCATTGCGAGTCAAATAAAGCAACACGAAGCCACACTTGCTGGCGCTGTGGTGTTGTCTACTATTTTAAGTGTTATTAGTTTTACATTTTGGCTGGCTATATTATTGTAGCCAAAATTAAAACTGTGCGCTTTTCCTCTTTTTAAATTAATTTGGGTAACTTGACCATAATTACACATCTCTAACTTTAACCAGTATAGCAATGTAACAACGCTTTTCATTACCCAAGCCTCACCACAAAGTACCCACAACATAAACAAAAGCAACTACATTTAATATAGTTGTTGCTATGCACTTATCAACTTCTAAAGACTATAAATACCAACACTTATACAAAACTTCGATTGGAGTCGCAAAGAATGCATTACGAAATTTTTGGCGTCATTTATACAAATAAAATAAATCATATGAATGAGTTATATATCTTCTATGAGGAATACAAAGTTGAAGTACTTGCTAGACTACCCTTTTTCTTATCTGAATTAGTCGAGCCATTCACGGCAAATGAGTTCTACTACTTTATAGAAAAACATGGTGGAAAAAATTTACTTAGGAAAGCAAAAATCAAAATTATTATTAGTATTGAAGCCTTATGTGCTGGAGATAAGTTTTGTTGTCAATTATGTAATACTGTCATTAGCTTAGCGGCAGAAGATAGAATGCAAGTAAAGTCTGCCAGTGAAAAGTTACAGTCTAGCTCCGCCATAGGAAACTGTAATAGTGATTATGCTAAGTTTAGTTAATAGTATCTTCATTATTATATGGTTTTTTAACCCTTTTCATTTATATACAATCCAATCTTAAAGTTGATCTCTGGAGTGAAATCGACTTTTAATATTTCTATTCAACATCTCTGCAATGCACTACATAACTTATTGTAAAAAGAATCATATGACCATTTTCATACCTAAAATTATTTTGCTGCTATTATCAATAAGTAACTTGGTACAACAAAAAAGGTGAAAATATGAAAACGACGAATATAAAATTAATTAAAGTCATTGTATGCTCATTAAGCTTATTATCACTTAGTAGCTACGCGGAATGTATAGTCAGTGAACATGCCATTTTCCCTCAAGAACAAGGTAGTATTAATTTTTGGCAACAGTTAATCCGAAATTCAGATGATAACTCACTTGCTATTTTTTGGGATCAGGGCAATTGCTCTATATCAAAAGGTCCTCACGATGGTGGGAAAGCCCCAGATAAGGGGAATGGTTCTACATTGCATATAACTATTGAAGATGGCTTTAGAACATGCCACGTTTTTAACCAAAAAAACAGTGAATTAAGAACACTGACAACTTGTAATCCATAGCTGAGACTAAGGGTATTTATCCTAAAAGCTTAACAGTCATATGCAGTGCCTCTTACTTACTCAGCAAAATAGGCGACACTTACAAACCACCAGCTACATCAATAAAACTACCCGTTGTAAAAGCAGCATCACTGGAAGCTAAAAAGTAAATTGCAGCAGCAACTTCTTCAGGCTTATCCCCTCTGCCAAGTGGTAGTTTGTTTTTAAGCCGATCTACACGATTTTTATCGCCACCATCGCTATGCATATCAGTGTAAATAAGCCCTGGTCTGACTGAATTAACACGAATACCTTTACTTGCAACTTCTTTTGCTAAACCAACAGTCAACGTATCTATAGCCCCCTTTGAAGCAGCATAGTCTATGTATTCATTAGGAGATCCCGTTTTAGCAGCCGCAGAGGATACATTAACAATACTGCCGCCATTTCCCATGCGCTTTACCGCCTCACGGCTACACAAAAAAGCACTGGTAATGTTTGTTGTCAAAACTTCGTTTATTCGCTCAGCATTCATATCTAACAAAGGCATTTGTGGTTTTAAAATACCGGCGTTATTTACTAATACATCAAGTTGACCAAACTCTTTATCTATCTGAGAAAATAAAGCTAAAACATCCGCCTCTTTCGATACATCTGCTTTTATAACTTGAGCTCTAACACCAAGGCTTTTTACTTTACTTGCAACTAACTGCGCACTTGCTAAATCAGACTTATAGTTAATGCAAACGTCATAACCCTGCTTAGCAAAATATAGTGCCGTAGCCGCGCCAATACCTCGGCTAGAGCCAGTAATAAGTACAACGGGAGGACGAGTCATTAAAGCTCTATTGTGCTTTTAAAGCTGCGACTACTGAAATTTCAACAAGTAAAGCATCTCGAGCCATTTTTGCTTCTACGCAAGCACGAGCAGGAGCATACCCTTCGGGTACCCACGCATCCCATACTGCGTTCATATCAGCAAAATAATCCATACTTTTAACGTAAATAGTAGCACTTAGCATATGCTCTTTTGAACTGCCGGCTTCATTAAGTAGTACTTCTACCTTGTCGAGCATAGTTTGGGTTTGCTCTTTAATGTTTTGCTCAGCATCAGCACATACTTGTCCGCATAGATAAACTGTACCATTGTGTTTTACAATGCGACTCATGCGCGCACCGGTTTGAAGCCGTTCGATTGTCATGCTCTTTACTCTATATTATTTAGGGTTATACATTTTCAGGAGCGTTTATGCTCATATATTGACTACGCTGAGTTTTCTCATCGTAATTAATTACTGCGATTGCACCAGTGTTAAAAATAGGCATATTTCCCGGACTTAACTGATCAACCAAATAGCTAACAATAGGCATATGCGCTACTACAAGCCAAGAATCACATTCTGGGTGTAAAGCTATTAAAGTTTCTAGATAGTCGGCAGCAATGTGTGGTTTGCCTTCGGGTACTATATCGTTGGTGGTTTCACTAAATTTGAAGATATTATTTTTTGCTACACCCTGTGCAGTTTGTTGTGCACGAATGTAAGGACTAACTAACAAAGCATCGGGTGAATGATTTTTGCTAAGCCATATGCCCATTTTTTCAGCTTCTACATGCCCTACTTGAGTTAAATTTCTAGCTGCATCGTCAGCCTGCATAGGTGTTGCTTCGCCGTGGCGCATTATTAGGATTGTTTTCATAAAAAATCAACCGATTAAAGAATATAAAACAGTAGCCAGTCTGCCCATTTGTCCGCTATATTAACAACATAAACCTATTTATTTCTAAATAGTTCTTTCATGATATTCAGGTAATCTTTTAGCACTCTTTCGCTATCCTGAAGCTATCATTTGTTGTTAACAAGTAAACGTTTAGTTTCAGGAGCATCATTTGAATATCAGTCGTAACGATAACAGAGCATACCGCGCCCTCACACTGGACAATGGTCTAAAAGTACTATTAGTGCAAGATAAAGATTCAACAAAAGCAGCTGCATCTATGGCTGTTAATGCTGGTCATTTTGACGACCCTATTGATAGACAAGGCTTAGCTCATTTTTTAGAGCATATGCTTTTTTTAGGCACTGACCAATTTCCAGACTCTGGTAGCTTTAATAATTTTGTATCTCAAGCCGGCGGTAATACAAATGCGTGGACTGGTACAGAGCATACCTGCTACTTTTTTGATATAAATAATCAAGAGTTTGAAGAAGCGCTAACGCAATTTAGCCGTTTTTTTATAGCACCACTTTTAAATCCAGCCGAAACAGAAAAAGAACGCAATGCGATTGAAGCTGAATTTAAGCTCAAAATTAAAGACGACGGTCGCCGCATCTACCAAGCTCACAAAGAAACCGTTAATCCAGCTCACCCTTTTGCTAAATTTTCGGTGGGTAACTTACAAACTCTCGCAGATAGAGAGCGCTGCATAAGTGATGAGTTACGTGATTTTTTTAATACTTTTTATCAAGCCCAATGGATGACCCTAGTTATTTGTGCAAACGAAGAGCTTGATACATTACAAAGCTGGACTAACACATACTTTAACGAGATTAATGGCAGTAAAAACCTTAAAAAACCAGAAATTAATGAGCCACTATATCGCAAACAAGATATTGGAAAAATACTCCATATTGAGCCACATAAACATATGCAAAAGCTTATCGTTAGCTTTGCAATGCCAAATATTGATGATTTTTATCGCCATAAAACAGTAAGTTTTATTGCTCATTTATTAGGTTATGAAGGTGCTGGTTCACTTTATTCTATTTTAAAAGAGCAAGGTTGGATAAACGCGCTTTCTGCCGGTGGCGGTATTAATGGCAGTAACTTTAAAGACTTTAATATAAGTATGGCGCTTACCGACGAAGGTATTGAGTACTTTGAAGATATTATTGAAATGGTATTTGAGTATATTTGTTTAATTAACGATAACACCGAGCAATTACCACGCCTGTATCAAGATAAAAAAAATCTATTACAAATTGCTTTCGACAATCAAGAAAAGTCACGCCTTATTGATTGGGTTAGTAATTTAAGTGTAAACATGCAGCATTACGATGAAATTAACTACGTGCAAGGCGACTATTTAATGGAAGGCTTTAAAAAAGCGACCCACGAAATGGCGATGCAATGGTTAACACCAAACAATATGCGCATTGTGTTAATACACCCAGATGTAGAACCAGAGCATAAAACAGCATGGTACAACACGCCCTATAAAGTAGAAAAAGTGTCGCCTCACTGGCTTGATGCACTAAGTGATATAAATAAACCGCTTAATGAAATGCTACTGCCTACAGCAAACCCTTATTTAACAAAAAAAGTGGTGTTATTCGATGTTGAAAAACCACAAACAAAACCTGAGCTATTAGTAAATGAACCTGGCTTTGAGTTTTGGTTTAAACAAGACAACACATTTAGAGTAGCAAAAGGTCATTTTTACTTAGCAATGGACTCAGACTTTGCAGTAAAAGATGTAAAGCACATGGCATTAACACGTTTATTTACAGATTTATTTATGGATAGTGTTGGTGAGCAATTTTATCCTGCAGAGCTTGCTGGCTTAAGTTATCACTTAACCTCACACCAAGGCGGATTAACGCTGCATACTGCTGGGCTATCTTCTAGCCAGCTTGAGTTAGTAGATCAACTCATCGATGCGCTTTTCAATGTCGAAATTTGTGCCAAACGTTTTGCAGAATATAAAAAGCAACTAGTAAGGCATTGGCGTAACAGTAATCAAAATAAACCTGTTAGTGAGCTCTTTAGTATTTTAAGTGCCAAAGTTATGCCTTGGAACCCGCAACCAGGGGAACTTGCATCTGCATTAAAAAATACAAGCTTTCAGCAATTTAACGAATTTAGACGCGACTTTTTTAAAGCGCTGCATGTCGAATCGTTTTTACATGGTAATTGGCAACAAAATGACGCGCTTGAGTTTCAGAAAAAAGTAGCGAGCCATTTAAAAAATGCGACAACAATTGATGATTTAAGACGCCCCCTCTTTGAAATAAATAAAGTAACACGTTATGAGTTAGAGCTTCCTTGTAGCGATCATGCCATGGTTATTTATTACCAAGCAAAAACAGGAGACGTAACCGAAAAAGTAAAAATGATGGCGCTTAATCATTTAATGAACCAAGACTACTTTAACGAACTGCGAACAACTCAGCAGCTAGGCTATTTAGTGGGTGCCGGATATGCCCCTTTTAATACTCGAGCGGGTATTGCCTTTTACATACAATCACCTAAGTTTGATGCTAAAACACTAATACACAGGCATAACAGCTTTATTAATCAATATTTAAATAATATAGATAAGCTTGATGAAGAAAATTGGCAACAACAAAAACATGGGTTAACTACACATATAGCCGAAAAAGATAAAAACTTACGTCTGCGCTCTCAACGTTTATGGCTTGCTATAGGTAATAGAGATCATGAATTTAATATGCAGCAAAGGTTACTTAATGCATTAAATGAGTTAACGCTCCAAGATCTAAAAAAGTATGCACTCAACCTTTTTGATGAGAACCGGTCAAGATATGAGCTATTAAGTTCAGTTAAGGTTAATAAACAACAAAACACGCAGATTTATTCGCATTCTCTTTGACTCTTGATCAGCCTTGTTTTAAATTATCATTTGTAAATTTGAAGTAATAAAAAATGATAAAAATAATAATAAAAATAAGCTTGTCACTTATATTACTTGCTTGCTCATTTAAGCTTTATGCTTTTGAGTTATCATTTAATTACGACTCCGATACAATACTAATACTAGCAAGTGCAGTAATTGCACTTGCTTTGCCCTACCTGCTATTTGTGATCCATAAACTGAGGCGCTCTCGTCGTCAGTTAAGCTTGTCTGAAAAACGCTTAAAAAGCACCGTTGAAGGCAGCGGCGATACCCTTTGGGATTGGAATATAAAAACAGGTGAAGTCATTCGTATTAATGATAAATACATGATGAATTCTACTACTCTAATTGGTTTTCCACCTAATAAAAGCCTTATTCACCCTCATGATTTAATGAATGTTGAGCACTTACTTAAAAAGCATTTTGCCGAGCAAACCGTTTTTTTTGAAGCAACTTATCGAATTAAAGACACATTTGGGCGTTGGCATTGGGTACTCGACCGCGGAAAAATAATTGAAAAAGATGCCAACTTATCACCACTTCGAATGACTGGCACTGTACGCGATATATCACAATTAAAGTCGACAGAAGAGCGCCTAAATTTATTTGCTAAATGTGTCGAATCCCTTACTGATGCCTTAGCCATTTATGATAAAAACTTTAAATTAATAGATATAAACCCAAGCTTTTTAACATTGTTTGGCGGCGTGCGTGAGCAATACCTTAATAAAGATTTTAACCTTCCTGGTTACGATCAGAGTTACGTAAATAATATTATAGAAATAGTTAAACAAACCGACCATATTCAACAAGAAGTTAAACTGCGTAATAGCGAACGAGTGTTGTTACCTATTGAAATATCTATTGATGAAATTAAAAACGATCAAAACCAAATTACTAACTACGTTATTGTTTACTCAGATTTAACCGAGCGTAAAAAAGCAGAGTCGCAATTACACAATCTGTCTAACCGCGATCGTACAACTAGCTTACCTAATCGTAATTTATTTTTTACTGATTTACATAAACTCGTTAAGCTTAACTCCCACCATGCGTTGTTAGTGTTCGACCTAGATAATTTTAAAAAAATAAACGATTCTTTAGGGCACCAGTTAGGCGATAGCTTACTTGCCAAGCTCGCTATGCGCTTAAATAAGCTAACCCGTGAGAATGATATGTTTTATCGTTTAGGGGGCGATGAGTTTGCTTTGGTGATGTCTGACACCAACGACATACACGTGATAACACGTATGGCGAAACAATTTTTAGCGGCTATTGCTACACCGTTTAAAATGGCTGGTCACGAACTCGCAATTACCTCAAGTGTTGGTATTGTACTGTTCCCCGAAGATGGTAATACCCCAGAGCTACTTTTAAAAAACGCTGACACTGCTATGTATCATGCTAAAAAGAAAGGTAATAGCTACTTATTCTTTAACGATACAATGAATCGCCAAGCGGTTAAGCGCCTACAAATAGAAAACTTAATGCGCTTTGGTTTAAAACGAGATCATTTTGAAGTTTATTATCAACCTAAAATGAATATTCGAACCGGTAAATTAACGGGTATGGAGGCATTAGTACGCTTTATCACCCCTAAAAAAGACATTATAAGTCCAGGTGTATTTATTCCCATAGCAGAGGAAACCGGACAAATAATCGAGATAGGTGAAGTGGTATTAAATAAAGCATGTAGAGACGTTAAAGAGTGGCTTGATAGCGGTTTATTTAGTGGCAGAGTAGCCGTTAATTTATCCGCAAAACAATTTAGCCTACCGGATTTAACTTCTCGTATTGACGTTATTTTACAAAAAAATGAGTTACCTTCGTACTTTTTAGAACTTGAAATAACCGAAGGCACTGTAATGGATGACCCTAAAGAAGCCATTGCAATTATGCGCTCGTTAAGTGCCCGAGGAATTCATCTTGCTATGGACGATTTTGGTACTGGCTATTCCTCTTTGGCGTATCTAAAACAATTTCCACTGAACACACTAAAAGTGGATAAAGCGTTTATTGATGATATGAAAAATGAACGCGGTCGTAATATGGTTGACTCAATTGTCACGATTGCACATAACCTTGATTTACATGTAGTAGCTGAAGGCGTTGAGCAAGCAAGCCAAATTGAAATACTTAAAAAGCTTAACTGCGAAACCGTGCAAGGCTATTACTATTCCAAGCCGTTATCTAAAAAAGAATTTACTGAGTTTTTAAAACAGCAACAAAGTAAAGCAGCGCCAAGCTTAATTAGAATTACTAACAATGCAGCATCAATAAATTAAGACGACCTTTTAACTCAAGTTTATAAGTTAAAACAATAAACTTTTACATACAAAAAAGCCGAATTTATATAAGTTCGGCTTTTTAAATTGGGGCCTTATAGCTTACTAGTTTACTTTTCAGCTCGACCCATAAATTTATGCTCAACCGTATTAATACGAATACGATCGCCTGTTGAAATATGCTCAGGTACCGAAATATTCAAACCAGTCGACATACGTGCTGGTTTTGAGCGAGCACTTGCAGACGCGCCTTTAATAGATGGGTCTGTTTCTTCAACAACAAGCTCAACACTTGACGGTAAGTCAAGACCAACTGGTGCGCCGTCAATTACAATAACGTGAACACCTTGCGTTTCTTCATTAACGAATTGAATTTCTTCGCTAATGGCTTCTTTATTTAGATTGTATGGTGTGTAATCTTCATTATCCATGAACACATATTCATCACCATCAACATAAGAAAGCATTACTTCACGTCGCGTTAAATCAGCAAGCGTTAACATGTCACTGTCTTTAAAGGTTTCGTCTACTTTACCACCTGTTACTACATCGTATAAACGCATGCGGTACAAGCTACCACCAGCACGACCTTGCGGTACTGATCGTACGATATCCTTTACAACTAACACGCGACCATTAAAATCAATGGCAGTACCCTTTTTAACATCACTCGCCTTTGGCATGTGGAAATTCCTATTATTTTTTTGATTGCCAGAAACATACCACGAACTGGACTTTGTTCAACAAAAAAGTTACTTCAAACCTCGTTATACATTGTATTAACTTGTAAAATTATAATTTAGACTAAAATACATATAATCAAATGTGTAAAAAACTGCTATTGTAGCTTAACCGAGTATGACTTCAAGGAATGGATCATGGACCAAATAAATGTACATGAGTATTTAATTAAAAAACCACTTGTTCAGGTTACTAAACCGTTTGCTCAAGAGGTTGATGTTTATAAAGTGAATCATAAAATGTTTGCTACCCTTGCTATTGGCAATGATGGCGAAACAAATGATGATGGAGAGACTATTTGGTGGCTTAATTTAAAGTGCGATCCCGATGAAGCACTTTCATTACGCGATACTTTTCCTGCGGTGATTCCAGGCTACCATATGAATAAACGTTTATGGAACACAGTCATTTTAGATGGCTCAATTCCTCAAGGCGAAATTGAACGTATGATTGATAATTCGTTCAATTTAGTAGTAGAAAACATGCCAGAAAAAGACCGTAAAACAATAGAACAGCACTTGTAAACGCCTATTACTATTTGGGCTAGTACGCTAGCCCAATTAAATTACACCTTGAGTGTATAAATAAGGTCGTCATATAATTCATTATTAATTGTATGCACCTGAAATAGCGTGTCGGTAAGTGTTAATCCGCACTTGCTAAGTACATTTTCGGAGCCCTTATTACCGCGAGTAACTACCCCTTTAAACTGTGTAATACCGCATTGCTTCCACGCCCACTCTATAACCGCTCTTAATGACTCAGTCGCATAACCTTTACCAAAATATGAGGGTAAAAATAAATACCCTAACTCAGCTGTAATTCCATCATACGTAAAACCGCTAACACCAATTACTTGCTCGGTTTCATTATTTATAACAGCTAAACATAACGGGTGCTGTTCACTCGGATACCATGCTGGTAAACGCTGCTCAAACCGCTGCCTAACAAATACTTCCTTTGGCTCATCAAAACAATGTAAAAGTACTTTAGGCTCTCGATGGAGCTGTAAAAAAATAGCCCAATCGACTTCATTGATTTGACGCATACTTAATCGTTCTGTAAATAACTGCATATACCCTTTACCTTCCAGAAAACTTAAATAACCTGAAACACCATAACAACGAGGCTTTACAAATTCCAAGCAAAAAAATACCGCTTACTTAGCAAGTGAGCGGTATTTTAGTAATTAGTTTATAAAAACTTATTACGCTTTGTATTTACTCATAACTAAAGTGGCGTTTGTGCCACCAAAGCCAAAGCTATTTGACATAACTGTATTTATTTCAACATCACGACGTTCAGTCACAATATCAAGACCAGCAGCTTGTTCATCTAACTCATCAATATTAATTGAAGGTGCTACAAAGCTGTGCTCTAGCATCAATAATGAGAAAATAGCTTCGTGAACACCAGCAGCACCAAGTGCATGCCCTGTCATTGCTTTAGTTGCACTGATCATTGGTGACTTACCACCAAATACTTCTTGAATCGCGCCTAACTCTTTAACATCGCCTACAGGTGTTGATGTGCCATGCGTATTTAAGTAATCAATGCTGTCTACATCTTTCATAGCTTGGCGCATACAACGTGCTGCACCTTCGCCTGATGGAGCAACCATATCGTAGCCATCAGATGTTGCACCGTAACCAACAATTTCGCCGTAGATGTGAGCGCCACGAGCAAGTGCATGCTCAAGCTCTTCAACCACAACAATACCGCCACCGCCAGAAATTACAAAACCGTCGCGATTTGCATCATACGTACGAGATGCTTTTTCTGGTGTTTCGTTATACTTAGTAGAAAGTGCGCCCATAGCGTCAAATTCCATTGCAAGTGTCCAGTGTAGTTCTTCACCGCCACCAGCAAATACAACGTCTTGTTTACCAAGTTGAATTTGCTCTACCGCGTTACCAATACAATGCGCCGATGTAGCACATGCAGAGCTAATTGAGTAGTTAACGCCTTTAATTTTAAATGGTGTTGCTAAACATGCAGACGTGGTGCTTGCCATAGTACGCGGTACCATATAAGGACCTACGCGTTTAACGCCTTTTTCACGTAAAATATCTGCAGCTTCTACTTGCCATTTAGACGAACCACCGCCAGAACCAACAATAATACCAGTGCGCTCATTTGATACTTGGTCGTCAGACAAACCTGAGTCTTCAATTGCTTGCGTCATTGAAATATAAGAATAGGCAGCAGCATCACCCATAAAGCGCATTGCTTTACGGTCAACATGCGCTTTAACATCAATATCAATTTTTCCTGATACGTTACTGCGTAACTTATAATCAGCAAATTCTTGGTTAAAAGCGATACCACTTTTGCCAGTTTTTAACGATTCTAATACTTCTTCTTTGTTGTTACCAATGCTTGATACAACACCAATACCTGTAATTACAGCTCTTCTCATGGGTAATTCCCTTAGCTTAATACTAAATTGTGTTCTATTTTACGCGAATTTAATCACCTAAGTGGTCCGCTTTCTAGCGTACACTTGTACTCTGAACTGCTAGCTTATAAATAATGCCGGACTATTTCAAAGAAAACGCGTAAAATAATTAAAAAATATTATTTGTAAAATTTAATTAATCATGATCAAAAACGCTCAAACACACACTAATCACTTTAGTAAACCTGTTACTAATGATCTTGATTCTGCTTCTTTTTATGATAGTGACGTCTTAGTCAAATCTCATAATGTATTGTATGAGCAAAACAATATAGACACACGATTACAAAATCATGACCAACCATATTTTGTCGTTGCCGAAACCTGTTTTAATAACGGTTTAAATTTTTTAAATGTATGGCAACGCTTTACTGACCACCTTGCACGGCAACAAGTTCAAAATCAATTAGATAAAGGTGTTAAGCGACTACATTTCATCTCTTTTGACACCTGTGCGCTAACTGTAGCTGACTTATCAAAAATATTAAAAATGCATCCAGCAATTAATAGTTTAAGTAAGCAACTAATTGAGCAATACCCTATTAACTTAGAAGGCTGCCATCGCCTAGAATTTAATAATGGCCTTGTTGTACTCGATTTATACTTTGGAGAAATAACCAATTTAATCAAAGTAATGAGTTATCCAAAAATAGGTATTGTTGATGCTTGGTTTTTAAATAATTCATCTACAAACACCATACCAAAGCACTATCAGCAGAGCTTATTTAACGCCATTACCGATATAACAAAAACGGGCGCAACAATAGCCACATACGAAACAACTGAATGCCTTAACAATGAACTAGTTAAAGCCGGTTTTACAATACAAAAAGTAAAAGATTTTGCTTCTACAAAAAATGAAATATTAGTAGGTACGCTTAATAAAGCCAATAATATACAATCGGCTCCAGATTACTTTAGCCACGGCAACAGTTCACTTAAAAGTGTAGCGGTTATTGGCGGCGGCATTGCTAGTAGTTGTATTTTATATAGCTTGGCAAAGCGTGGGATCGAAAGCCAATTATTTTGTCAAGACTCAAAACCAGCAATGGGCGCATCGCATAACGTACAAGGTGCTATATATCCACATTTACAAGCTAAAAACTCGCCACACAGCGAATTATTTGCTCACAGTTTTTTATATGCTAAAAGGCTCTATAACCACTTACTCAATACTGGTTTTAGCTTTGATTACGATTGGTGCGGCGTATTGCAGCATGCAGTTAAGCAACCCCTAGCCGATAAACATCAAAATTTAGCACAAAAGCAATTATGGCCAAAATCGCTTATGCGAAACGTAACCGCGCAACAAGGTGACGAAATTGCAGGTATAAATACGGGTTACTCTGGTGTTTATTTTGAACAAGGTGGCTGGGTAAACCCACCGCAATTAGTAAATGCGATGCTAAATGCGGCAAACAACTTAACGCCATTTAAAAGCTCGTTTAATTGTAATATTGAACAGCTAGAAAAAACCGATGACGGCTGGTTTTTATCAACTAATGGTGAACGGCTAGGTCCTTTTAGTGATGTAATTATTTGTGCAGGCGAGCACAGTGACGCATTTGAGCAAACAAAATCACTACCCATTGTAGGCGTACGAGGTCAAGTGTCGCATGTTCAAGCAAGTGAGCAATCTCGCAAACTAAAAACAGTGCTTTGCCATAAAGGTTATTTTACCCCAGCTTATTTAGACCATCACTGTATGGGTGCCACATTTGAAAAAAACAGTAAAAGCCGACAAGTTACCGAACAAGACAACATCACCAACAAAGAACAACTTCTGAGCTTTTATGATCAAAGCGAGTTTGCCACCAGCTTAGGTAACATAACGTCGGCAAAGGCCGCTGTACGCTGCAGCTTTATTGACCACTTGCCAATGGCTGGAGAATGGGCGCAACAGAGTGATTATATAACTGCTTTTGCTAATTTACGTTTAGGTAAACGTTATCAATATCAACCGCTAAATAAACCACAGCAAGGGCTACACATTTTTACCGGTTTTGGAGCACGCGCATTATGTAGCGCGCCACTTAGCTGTGAGCACTTAATAAGTAGTTTGAATAACGAGCCTCGCCCATTTAGCGAACGGGTAAGCCAAGCTATACACCCTGCACGCTTTATAGTACGAGATTTAATGCGAAATAAAATTTAAATGACATAAATGCTTATTCCAGTAAAATAGGCATCAATAAAGGAAATTATTATAAAAAGGACTCTCATGAAAATTTTAATTGTTTTAATCACATTACTATCCACTGTATCGTTCAATGCACTAAGCCAAAACGTAACCGAAATTCCGCTTCCTGAAGAATTTGTAATAACAATGGATGTTACCAATGAGTACCCAATGATCCGCACTGGTTACTTAACTGATTCAATTGACACTATTACTGGCTTTTATAAAGAAAAGTTAGGAGAGCCTTTAAAAAATACAGGTAACAGCACTCATCACACTCTTTTTTATAACTACAAAGAGCATAAAGTAAAAATTAGTTTGTACCACCACAATTATGTGACTGAAGTTAGTATTATGATTGAATAAAAAGTTCTAAAAAATAGTAAATAAAAAATTATTTTAATGCCCTGTTAAGTATCTATTTTTATATAAGGTGTTTTTTAAATTAATCTATCTAAACAGATTTTTTACCCTTTAAAAATAAATTAGCACCCCAAAGTCTTGTTATACGAAACATTAATATTCAATCTCTTTTAAGAAGGAATTAATTATGAACAAGACTCTAATTATTGGTGCAAGCGGTCAAATTGGTAAAATGACAACAGAACTATTGCTTAAAAACGAGCAGAATGTAGTTGCTCTTGTACGTGATAAAAGTAAGTTAAGTGACTTAGAAAGCCCCTTTTTAAATATTGTAGAGCAAGACCTTGAAGGTGATTTTAGTAATGCGCTAAGTGGCTGTGACCAAGTTATTTTTGCAGCGGGTTCTGGTGGAAACACAGGTGATGATAAAACTGTTTTAATTGATTTATGGGCTGCCACAAAAGCCGCTAATTATGCAAAAGAGCACAACATTCAACATTTTATTATGGTGAGCTCTATTGGTGCAGACGATCCAGATTCAATTACCGGCGATTTAAAGCCTTACTTAGTTGCCAAGCATATGGCTGATCAGCATTTAATTAATAGTGGATTAAATTATACAATTGTTCGACCAGGCACACTTACTAACGACAAAGCTTCATTAGAAGTAACAACAGAGCGCCCTAAAGATCGAGATAAAGCTAAAATAAGCCGTGAAAACGTAGCAAATGGATTGCTGCACATAGCAACCAACAGCCCAAACAGCAGCCGTATATTTGAACTATTTGATGGCGACAAGCCTGTTAAAGCTGCCGTTAAATAAGCTGATGGAAGCTAAATAAAACTGCTAGTTAATGCAAAGGAATGCTTTGCATTAACTTAGTACTACACCAATACCCTGCCAAGCTAACTGTAATGCGAGTAGTGTCAAAATAAATTTAAAAACACGCTTAAATTTATCTGCAGGCATGCTGTGTAATAACTTAATTCCTAACCACGTCCCCACTGCACCACTCAAAACCATTGCACTAATTAAAGGTAACCATTGCCAAAAACTAAAACCAACCGCCCCATATATAATCGCTTTAAGTAGATGTTGAACAGACATAATACTAGAAAATGTTGCTGTATATTTTAACTTACTATAGTCACTAACATACAAACAACTGCCAACTAACGGACCACTCGCTCCTGCAAACATACAAATAAAAGTAGTCACTAACCCTGCACCAAAACGCCAGATTATTGAGTCGGTTTTAATTACAGGTTTTTTACCCCAGAGTAAATAAATAACAAAAACACCAACAATCAACTTCATTACATCAAGCTTTATATCGGTCATTACAAGGCTTGATAATAAAGCACCTGCTATACCTCCAAATGTAAAATAAACAAACATACTTTTATCTATATGCTTAAAGCTCAATAATAAACGGTTTGTATTTGAACCTAACTGCACCAAACCGTGCACAGGCACAACAACCGACATAGGCATTACTGATGCCATAACGACCAACAACATCAAACCACCACCAGCCCCAAACGCAGCCGATATAAAAGAAGTAACGCCAGAGAGAATAATAAGGAGCAAGGCAAATAGTGGCGAAATTAAATCACTAGTAAATAAATCCATGTTTAAACCCTAATTTAATAGAACCACAATAATGAAGATTAATAATAACTCGCTCTACCGCTATTTTTTTAAGCTTATTGTTTTTATTGGTAACGACCGCTTTTGCACTGCGTAATGTTTCTTAATTCTTGCACTTTGTTTGCACATTTAACAAATATTATACATTCAACTTAATTTATTTGGATTTACCCCATGCTTAAACCAATACCACACTTATTAAAAGCATTAACAGTATGCTTTATTACAATAGGTTTAGTTGCCTGTAATAGCGACAGCGAAGAAACAATAATAGAAGAAGACAGCATTGTTGTTGATGACAGTTCAAGCGATTCAGACACAACAACCGAAACCATTGTAGAGGTAGATCCATTTAACTTTGAAAGAGGCGCACTCGTTTCATCAATCACAACCGAAACATGTACATTAAGTAATGGCGATGAAGCATCTTGTTATCGAATTGATATTGCTGGAGCACCTTCAAATTATGAAATTAGTTCGTTTTGCCCTAAAAATATTACCTCAACCGCTGATGAAGCTGGTATTTGGTTTGACGGAAGCGGTGAAGTTTATGATATTACTGGTGACTTTATTTTAAGCCTGCCTACGCTATATAATGACAGTAATTGGAAGTTATATGACGAAAGTACTGGTTTGGTTAATATAACCGACACAGAGGAATCATGTGAAGGCGCCGCCAGACCAGACGTAGAAGAGCAATACCAAAACCACTGTGTTGAATGCTCAATAGACTATGTTAATGGTGGTATATCTGCATCATTTTTAATTCCTATAACGCCGATTGCCGCAGCGCAAACAATTAATGTAGGTCGAGTTAATATTGGTTTAGCACTTAATGGTGTAGAACTAGCAGCACCAGCACCCGTTGACGCTATTTTAAGTGCTTATACCATTGCAGCATTTGACGATTGCGCGGGTCATATAAACTTAAATGAAGGTTATCACTATCACGGCGAAGCCGGATGCAGTCAAACTCAAATTCAATCAGATGGTCATTCTGCAATGATGGGCTACGCACTTGATGGATATGGCATATTTGGAATGCTAGATGATACAAATACAGAGCCTACAGATTTAGACTCGTGCCGTGGACATACAGATGAAACACGTGGTTATCACTATCATGCAGCGAGCGTATCAGAAAACATGTTTATTGGCTGCTTTAGAGGTGAAATTGCACTTACCGAAGATGAAACAGGACCACGATAACAATGAAAAAAATTAACTTTATAAAGTCACTTCTTGCTGGGATATTTATTAGCACTTCATTTTTTGCATTAAGCCATGCAGGACACGGCAGTAATGCCCCATGGGAAGCATGTGCAGACAAAAAACTTAACGACGATTGTACATATTCAATACATCATCAAAAAGCAACAGGCACTTGCCAGGCCATGAATGAAGTACTTATGTGTGTACGTAATCAACCTCTTGAAAATATAATAGAAAAAGCGACACAAAAGCCAAGTAAAAATAAAAGTGAATCAATTTTGCCTATCAAACAATAAGTAAAATAGTATTAGCTACACGTTAAAAGCCTTAACTATAGTATGTTAAGGCTTTTTATCTAAAATGATTAGCGGGAGTAGTAGAAACCCCTTTATTTATCTGTTAAATTATTTAGTTAAATAATAATAACGAGATCCCGTAAAACGGGACCGGCACGTCAGGGAAATAACGTGAGCACAACGTTCAAAATAGTTTTTAGTGGGCAACTAAATGATGATGCCGACATATCAAATGTTCAAAGCAAACTCAGTGAGTTTTTGAGTATTCCTCATTATATTGTCATAAAGTTATTTGATGGAAAAGCCTATGCTTTAGTAAAAAACTTAACGAGTATTGATGCTGTAAAAACAGAATCAAAACTTAAAGCCTTCGGTTTAATAACTAAAGTAGAACCGCAATTCCCAAGTGTGATCCCAACTGAAAAAAACACTGACAGTAAACAAATCATTCTTCATAAAGCATCTGTTGATAGTGACAATTTAAATCGTGAAAAAACAGATAGTGAACAACATAATCAACAAACAAATTCAGTAATTAAAGAGCCAATATCAAATACGGTTGCAGCAACAAATACTAAAAACAAATGGCTTACTCGTACACTAAAAACGTCGCTTTATATTAACTACATCATACTTTTTATTTTAGTAATAAGTTCTATAGTCATCGCTTCAAAACTTATTACCAGTAACTTAGCTACAAAAAACAGTTCAAATGAAACAATCGAAAATTTTAGCTATACCCGTTATAAGCAATACTTAAACTACCAAAGCATTGCACCCGTTAATAACAACAGTGACGAGAAAATAAAAACAGATCAGCAGCAAATAAACGATTACTTTATTTTATTTTCACATTCAATAAATAACTACGCAGACACCGTTGGGCAATTAAATATTGAAGCAATGGGTGGCGACAAACTAAAACAGCATTTACAAGAAATAGACGATTTAGGCCCACAGTTTATGTTTTGGCAGCAGTTAACACGCTTAGCAAAAAACTTAAATGATGATGCACCGTACATGAGCCAATTTGAAAAAACAGATCCCGCTCAAATCCAGTGGATAAATGCGATTGACTGGATAAGCCAGGGCTACATAAGACAAAATCAAGATAAAAGCCAAAACCTCACACAACAAGCAGAACCTTTGCCTGTTGCTTTACAGAACAACAGTACCCTTACACTCAACTTAGTATTATTAATTACTTTAATGTCGTTTTTAACGCTGCTAATTATTTTATTAAAAGGTAAATTGCGAAGAATTTCATATAACTAAATATAAGAATGGAATGGCTTATTAGAGCCACGTGTAAAAGTAGTCTGTAGTGGTACAGTGATTTTGGCAACTAAAGTTAGTATTTTATTGGTAAGAGTAAAAGGCGGGTGTATTTAGGCATTATTTATACTTATTCACCTGAAGTTGATATTTTATAACAACTCTAAGCTAGCATCTAAAAGTGTGTTTTGTATAGTAAAACGACAGTTTAAACCGTTTTCATAAAAAAACCCGTTTATCTGAGTTATCAAATAAACGGGTTTATTATGGTTTTAAGATAACGAGTCTAAAAACCTTTATTGGTGGAACTGGGGGAGTCTTAACAGGAAGTGTAAAGCGCTGTTTTAAAAGAGCTTTAATATCGACAACTGCAACGGCAGGTACTAACTGTGGTACTAAAAGCTAATATCACATTCGAATCTTTACGCTAAATTCGTTTAATAAAACTTTTATAACTTTTTGTCCTACATGTCTTCCCATAGATTATCAGCATCTATATTTGGGTCTTTTTTCAGCTCTACTTTTTTAGTTTCTTCTGGCCATTCTATATTACTATCTCTTATTAAACCTTCCAGTGTAGTGTATGCAATAACGTTACCTTCATATTTAGTTAGCCATTTATTGCCATCCCACTCTATAAAATCGAATGTCCCAGCCCCTTCACCATATTTTACAGCCACAAAATAAAGACCTATCTCTGAAGGTTCATCAGTAAACCAATTGATGCTTTTCATTAATACTCTCGATTTAAATTGTCCTCTGAACACTTCGGCTCTTTTAGCTAAGTATTCAAATATGAAAAACTAACTAGCTCATACTTAGAATATAAAACTACTGCCAATCATAATTATTATGCTCAAAATCGAGCTCAAACAATTAAGTGAAATACTAAGCTAATTAATTTCATTAAACTCAATACCATTTAAACTTTTCACTTCAACTAATTGCTTAAATTCTTCACCACAAAATAGCCCTATCCCATCTAACAACTTAGATTTAAATAGCAATTTACTATCTATATCTGAATCAATAAATGCAAAGCTTTTAAAGCCACTTCTCAACCCTTTAGAGTAGTCCTCTATACATTTATCAAGATCTTCTTGCGCAAAAACACGCAAGTTAAAAAGTACCATTTCTGAGCCGTTTACGTCTATTTTAAGGAACTCGCCATATGCATCTAAAAAGTGATATAGGTAATCATAAGCTTCCTTAGATAATAATAAAAAGCCACCTTGGATATAAATATCAACTTTATCATAATCAATAGATAACGGCTTAATAGGCATAACATCTGGCCATATATTAAGAATAGAATCATTATTTGCATGTAAATCAAAAATTTTAACCATAAACTCTGCCTCAGCAATGTCTGTATAGCCTTTTAATGATTGATACATTGAATAAGGGTCAAAATCTAATATGTCCCCTTGGTCATTCTTATTGTTTATTCTGTATACTTTCATGACTATTAAAATCTCATGATCTTACTCTGCATGCATTGTTGTTTGAATAAGTGCATTTTTTACACTTAAAGCGTCCCATTCCCCGTAGCAAAATGCTTCTCGCTCATTTCCAAGCATTGTTAGAGAAAAGTTTTTAACTTTGCCACAAATAGCTTTATTGCTACTAAATACCAAGTTATCACTCGATTATGGCTACTGTTGCCAATTTATATCATTGGTAGCATATTTAGAAAGAGCGAGTAAGCCACAAAATATGCTGAGCTTACCCTATCATTTTTAGCCAAGTTCTTCGAAAGGAGGTTTGAGCAGATCTTTTAGTAGAATTGGAACTCCATTTTCTTCTGCTTTTTTATACAATTTTATTAATTTCACTAACTCCAATTCATACATGTACGAACTTTCTTCATAGTCATCTTTATCTACGGTCTCAGATTGAGATAAAAAATCATTATGCTTAATTGCAGCCTGTAAAGCTTGGATGCAGACAGATAGAGTTCTTGTCTCAATGCTAGGCATGCTTTGCTCCTTTTATTTTAATTCCGGCGTTATATGCCAACTTATCAAGAGCTTCGATGAATCTATCTAACGGCATTTCAAAGTTCGGAGATATTGAGTAATGCCAACACTTTTTCCTTGCCATATAATGATCTTTGGTAATGATTAATTCTGAGGGAATATGGGTTCCTTTAGGGATTACAAAGTACTCCCAGTTTTTGTAGCCAAAAATACCTTCTTTGTCTACCAGAGATGTGCCTACCCCTTCCTCTGAAAGTACTACTTCCTTCACTCCCTCTTTAATAATAGTAACATCAGGTGCTCTAATATCGCCATTAGGCAGCTGCTTACTGTAAAAATCGGGGTATAAAGGATTAAGCTTATTGTCGACCTCAGAGTTATGAAGCCCTCGCCAAAGCGTCAGTTTTTTTTCTGCGCGATAAATTTTTTCAATATCGCCCCGACTGATTATAACTTGCTCCAATGTAATCATAATTAATTCCCTTATTCTGAATAGTCATGTTTGATCTAGTTGCACAGCATTTATACAATACGGGGTTTGTGTTGTATAGTTTATTTCTAGACTAAAGCCCACTATTGGTTTATCCAGTTAAGTACTTTGATAATGAAGTGTTCTAAAATATTTTTAGCATTAAACCTTTCTTTAAATAATTCAGCTTTCTTAGCTAAATACAGAAAATCACTTTCTACTATTTAACCCACTCAACATGTCAAATATCACTCGCTGAAAGTGTTGGTTTCTTGCGGGGTCTGACAGTAGCTGCATCATTTGTTCTTGATGTGCGTCACTGCTTCCTAAAATGGCGTCGTCCATTGCTTGAGGGAAATCACCTAGCATAGCTTGCTCTGGGCTGTTGTTTGCAATCTGGCTCATTACAGAGGCGTTTTCGCTTAGTTTATCGCGTACTGTAAAGGCATAGTTAAGCATGTCTTTATTAGTTAGGTTATCAGTGATGAAAACCTCATTAAGCTTGTCGATTATTTGTGATAAAAACGCTTCTTTTTTATCCTTCGCTTTAGCACTACCCACATCATTACTTGGCTCTAGCTTGTAATCAGGCTCGTCTTCTTTTAGCTGTATATCTTGCTGGCGTATTTTTGATAGACGGTAATGGCTCATTACTACGTTGTCTAAATCAAGCTCATCTTCAGTCACTACTTTTTCACGTAACAGTGGGCGCAAGTGGCGAGCAAATAAGCTTAGCTTTTCAAGCTCTTTATCATCGTACTCCACCAGCTGTGACATAAACTCGTAAAAGCGGGTAAAGCTGCCTAAATCCTTTTTGAATATCTCTAGGCGGTCTTTTTCTTGTTTGCACTCTTTAAAGCTTGTTTCTGCGTTAGCTATTAATACAGCGTCTTCAGTCTTTTTGGTGCGTTCAAACATTTCTTTCGCTTTTATATACGCCTCAATTGCAGATGCATAACGCTTTTGCCAACGCTCTTTAGCGGGGTGAATAATATTACTGATAGCCACGTTTGACTTGTTCTTGGTAAAGAAGGCTGCACAAAATTGCTCAACCTCAGACCACAAAAATATACCGCTAGCACGCAGCTTCTCAAACAAATCAAAAACAATCTGAGGGTCAGTAACATCAGCAAGCTCTGCGGTTTGGTAGTAAGGCTGAAATGCCTCTAGTATGTCTTCAGGGGCATTAAAGAAGTCCAATACAAACGTGCCAGTTTCAGCTTTACTTGGGTAAGTACGATTTAATCGCGACAGGGTTTGTACACACTCAACGCCACCTAGCTTTTTATCTACATACATAGCGCATAGCTTTGGTTGGTCGAACCCCGTTTGAAACTTATTAGCCACCAGCATTACTTGATAATCGTCACTATCAAAGGCTTTGCGCATATCGCGGCCTTTAAGATCAGGGTTCATATTTTTTTCAGTAAACTTTTTATCTAAAAATGCAGCGCTGTCAGGGTCGCTTTTAGTAAACTCAACTTCGCCTGAAAATGCCACCATAGCGCGTATTGTCGAGTAACCTGTTTTTTGCTCTGCAAGCGCCTCTGCCACGTATTTATCAAATGCTAGCTTATAACGTACAGCCTCTTTACGTGAGCCAGTTACTACCATTGCTTTAGCTTGTCCGCCTAATAAACCCATTACGTTATCTTTAAAGTGTTCAATAATCACTTTAACTTTTTGCGATATATTATGGTCGTGTAGACGCACCCATTGGTTAAGCTTTACCGCTGCCTTTTTGCTATCAACCTCTTCATCTGCCGCTTCTATTTTTTGAGCAAGTTGGTACATCACCTTATAGTTAGTGTAATTTTTAAGTACATCTAATATAAAACCTTCCTCTATTGCTTGGCGCATTGAATATATGTGATACGCCACTGGCTTATTTTGTTTTGATGGAGGTAGTTCTGGGTCAGGTAATCGACCAAACAGCTCTATTGTTTTTGCTTTAGGTGTGGCAGTAAATGCATAGTAGTTAAGGTTTGCACTACCACGGCGGGCTGCAACGGTTGCATCGAGTATATCCTCTGACGATAACTCAATGTCATCGTCAGTCTCTTCAGTCATTAGTACTTCTTTTAACTGGCGAGCTGTAGAGCCGCTTTGTGATGAATGGGCTTCATCGGCAATAACTGCATAACTGCGCTCTTTTAAGCTGGTACTGTTCTCTATAGCGCGTAAAACAAACGGGAAGGTTTGAATGGTTACAATAATAATAGGCTGAGCGTTTTCAAGTGCACTGGCGAGCTTTTCTGATTTAGAACCGTCACCCTCTTTATTATTAATACGCCCTACCACACCATCTGCATGCTCAAACTGATAAATAGTATCTTGCAGCTGATCATCAAGTACTGTTCTATCTGTTACAACAATCACTGAATGAAATTGCTTATTACCTTGCTCGTCATACAGAGTAGAAAGCTGGTGGGCTGTCCAAGCAATAGAGTTTGATTTACCTGAGCCCGCACTATGTTGAACCAAGTACTTGTTACCTGTGCCCTCTTCTATTGCCGCATTAATAAGCTTACTTACTACATCCCACTGGTGATAGCGCGGGAAAATAAGCGTTTCTTTTTTATCTTTTAGCCCTTCCCAATTTTCAAACTCTTCTATTTGCAAGTGTACAAAGCTGCCTAAAATATTAAGCAGATTTTTAGGCACTAATACTTCATTCCACAAGTAATCAGTTGCATAACGGCTAGTATCTTCAGGTACATCATTACCTGCACCACCTTCACTTGTGCCTTTGTTAAAGGGTAAAAAGAAGGTGTCGCCGCCTGCAAGCTTCGTGGTCATATATACTTCATACTGGCTTACAGCAAAGTGTACTAATGCACCACGCTTAAACGTAAGTAGTGGCTCTGGCTTTTTAGTCGTAGGGTCTTTAGGTAAGCGGGTTTGTTTGTATTGCTTAATTGCATTTTCAACCGCTTGCTTAAATTCTGATTTAAGCTCAAGGGTTGATACGGGTAAGCCATTTACAAACAATACTAAATCTATGCGCCAGCTCTTGGCTTTGCTGCCTGTTGCTGCTAAGTGCTCAGCATTGGCATACGGGCTATACACCAATTCTTGCACTATACGGCAGGTGTTTTGCTCGTAACGTGCTAAGGTTTCGGGGTTTAGGTTGTGCTCTGGTTTAAATTGGCATAGATCAAAACGCGCATTACGAATTTTTAAACCGTGGCGCAGTACACCTAATACACCATACGTGCGTGAGGCTTTATCTGTGGCGTTTATATCGGCTTTTTTAAGTTGTACTACCAGCGCTTCTAAAAAGTGGCGTTCAGGGTCATTTGGGAACACTTTACACAGCTTTTGCCACTCTTTAGGTTGGGTGTTTTTAACAAAGGCCAGTGCGTCTTGTTCATACAACGCGGTTTCGCAATTGTAGCTAGCACCTTTGCCTTCAGCCCAACCATTGGCTACCATTTGGCTAATTATGTCGTCTTGAAAAATACGCTCTTGCGTTGTATCTATCACTTTTATTATTCCTTATACGTGACTTATTTAACGTGTTGGGTTTTTAACCTAAAATCAATTAACGTTAACTATTCGGTTTATCCTGCAGCTGCTTGAGTGCATTAGCTAAATCTAAATCAACCTTTGATGGCTGTGCATCAATTACTCTGCGGTACTTATCGTATTCTTGTTTTGCTTTTTCAGTGGCCTGCGCTTGTGAAATATTGCCAGCGTGGTTAAGTACTTCATAGTCACTTAAGCGTAAAAAGTCATCAAGCTTGCTTGCCCAATCTGCCATCTTCATTAACTTGCCATTACGAGCTTGTAGCTCTGCAAATTCTAAGTAGGAGTTAACCAGCCTGTTTAAAGTATCGAGCTCTTGCTCATTTAAATAGTTTTTGCCTGTAACCACCTCTTTGCGGGTTGGCTCCGTGCCTGCAAAGCTGGTTAAGCCTAAATGAGGTTTGTCGGCATCAATACGTTTAAAAACAAGCTCTGCCGCAGTATTACCATGAGCTGCCCAATGCATTTTGTTTTGAACTTTAGCAAAAAAATCGACACTGGTTTGTGCTTTGCCATCGTAATCTATGCTGGTGGCGTATATGTCGCATACCTTGCGCCAGAATATTTTCTCTGATGAGCGTATATCACGTATACGATTTAACAGTTCATCAAAGTACTGCATGTTATCTGGATTTTTAAGGCGCTCGTCATCCATTACAAAGCCTTTAATTAGGTACTCTTGTAATGTGCTTGTTGCCCATTGGCGAAACTTGATGCCTTGCTTAGAGCGTACACGGTAACCTACTGCAATAATTAACGGCAAATTATAGTGCTTAGTATTGTAGTTTTTTCCATCTTCTGCAGTTGTTCGGAATAACCGAACAGCTGTATTTTCATCCAGTTCTTGCTCGTTAAATATATTAGTTATATGTTCACTTATCGTTGCTTTGGACTTGCCATACAACAGGCATAAATCAGCTTGGGTTAACCATAGCGTTTCTGTTTCAAAACGACATTCAACCTTGGTTTTCCCTTCATCTGTTTCAAATAAAATAAACTGTCCAAGCGGTGGTGTGACATCATTAGTCATTAGGTTGCTCCCAATTACGCACGTCGATTTTCCCTGTGACTGCAGCTGAAATAAGGGCGGTACGGCGTTCTTTCAATAAAGTAATTACATCTTCAGCTTTCTCCGTCGAACTCTTAATTTTATGAACGCAGCCGAACACCCATTTAATTATTTTGCTTTGCTCCTCAACTGATGGAAACGCAGCCGTTAAGCTACGCACATTATCCATTCCGATAGTTTTTAAGGTTGCGCCAGAAGTGTATCTATTGAACTCAGACTCCATTGCATAAAACACCAAAAGTAAATATTCAGGAATTAAATACTTTTCATTACACAACCAGGCAATCAAATGCTGAGAGACTGCCATTGGTTTAGTTGTTATCGCACTAAGACCAATTGAAGCATCCCGAGTAAATACGACAGCTCTTGCTGGCAACAAATGAGCAGACGAATTGGCCATACCTAATTCACTTATTTGATATGCAGTATTATCAATATAGTCAACGACCTTTAGTTGTCTGGAATCATTGAGAGAAACCCAAGGAACGGTGCAATCAACCCAATATTCTTCTTTGGTTTTGCTTGGCGTATGCCCACTTTCTATCTTCGCGTAATTTTTTATTTTACTCACTATCCAATGCGCTGGCACTTCACCCAGCCACTCGACACCCGAATCTTTCATCGGGGTATTTGGGTGCTCTTTATTAGGAATGCCTTTAGTCACTGCATGGCTGATCACCGCTTGGCGCTTTTCTTTTAATAACTTAATCAGTTGTTGCTGCTTTTCAATCAAGGTGTCGATTTTAGCGGTTTCGTGATCGAGGAAATTGGCGATGTTTTGTTGTTCATCGAAAGAAGGGAATGTTACCTGATAAGGAGCTATCTGCTGTGTTGAAAGCTGGCCTATTGCAGAGCTTTCAACTCTAAAATCTATAACTTTATTGATAAAATATGCGAAAAACTTACCATGACTTTCACCTGTTGGAGACAAAACAAGTAAGCGTATAATTGCATCATAAGCGTGATCTCTATATACGGCGAATCCCACTTCTCCACGACCGCTAACAGTTATTGTATTTGGGGGATAGTTACATTTACTCGTATACCCATATATAGATTTTTCATCATTTGCATTGGTATAGATTGGGTAAGGGTGTTCTGCAGTTTTTTCTTCAGAAAAAAATTCGTTCTTAACATCTCCACCAGCTTTAATACTAAAAATTTTAGATAATGATGCAGATTTCCAATGGATTGGAACATCCCCTATCCATTCTATACCTGAATCCTTATATTCAGGATAAGCCTGATATTTGCCAACCTTTAACTCACTCATGATCGCTCCCTAATTGTGCTAACACTTCGACACTGGGCAATTCGTATTTCAATGAATCTGGGAGTTGTTGAGTTAAGCGATACTCGGCAATACCCATAGGTTTATCCATGCCGCTAAGGGCGTATTCGGCCACTAACTTATCTTTCGTTTTGCACAGTAACAGGCCAATGGTGGGCGCATCGCCTGCTTTGGCGAGCTGCTCATCAACCGCTTTAATATAAAAATTAAGCTTGCCTGCGTGCTCTGGCTCAAAGTCGCCTAATTTTAATTCAATCACTATATAGCAATGTAAATGCACATGATAAAACAGTAGGTCGATATAAAAGTCACGCTCGCCCACTTGCAACGGATATTGCTTGCCGATATAGGCAAAGCCTGCGCCTAGTTCGAGCAAAAATTGGGTAATATGTTTTACCAGCCCTTGCTCTAATTCGCGCTCAGAATGATTTTTGGCGAGGCTTAAAAAGTCAAAAATGTACGGGTCTTTTAAGGTTTGAATTGCCAGCTCAGATTGCGCGGCAGGTAAACGCTGCTCAAAGTTGTGCAAGGCTTGGCCGTCGCGTTGCCACAAGCCACTTTCAATTTGGTGCACCAAAACATTACGGCTCCAGCCATGCGCTAATGTGTTGCTAACATAATAGGCCGCCTCGTCAGTGGTTTTGCACTTACTGATAATTTGAATATTGTGACCCCAAGGGATTTGCACTAATTGGGCAACAAGCTGTTGCCCAATTGCATCGCTGGAGAAAAATTGATACCACTGGCGAATGTATTTTAGATTGCGCTGTGAAAAGCCTTTCATTTGTGGAAATTCGGCCATTAAATCTTGGCTGAGTTGGGCTAATAACTTATCGCCCCACGCGGCTTGCTGTTGGCGGGTAACTATTTCTTCGCCCAATTGCCAATACAAAGTTAAAAGCTCGGTATTCACTTTAACAACGGCTTTTTGCTGGCTTGATGCCACTTTTTGTTTAAGCTCTGTTAGCCATTGTTTGTATTCTGCACTTTGCAGTAATGCTGGGTGTTTGTCGCTCATTACGAGTGTACCTCTTGCAACAACTTCATTATGTCACGGCTCACAGCATCAAGTTCTTCGTCAATCTCGGCTAAATCACGTGGTGGTTGGTATTCATAAAAATGGCGGTTAAACGGGATTTCGTAGCCAACTATGCCTAGTTCACCGTCTTTATCGTCGCGCTTAGTGTCGTTTATCCATGCATCACTTACATGGGGTGCTACCTCGCGGTTAAAGTAGTTTTCAACCATTTGGGTTGTGCTGATACTTGGCTGAGCTGAGCCGTTTAAATAGGCCTCTTTTAACGGTACGTTTTCGTTGTCGCGTAGGTCGCCATCTTGCTTAAAGGTAACTACTTTACCTTGCCACTTTGTAACATTACCTTGATATTCAAATGCTCCATACATTGGGTTTGCTTCATCTTTAAATAATTTATCAACAACGCATTCTGCCGCTGGGTTTTTAAAAGTAATGGCATCGAGCAGCTGTTTTTTCTCTTTGGTGTCGAGCTTAATATCTGACGTTTTAAGCGCTTGTGTATAGGTAATATCAAACTGGTTAAAGTCCTCTGATTGTAACTGCTTGCCACCAGCCTCGTCGCCTAATTGTGTTTGTAGTTGCTGCGCTTTTTCCATGAGGGATTTTTGGAATAACCAAAGCTTAGGCTCTAGCACGTCTTTAATTTGCTTTTCTTTAAGCTCGGGGAAGTCGGCTTTAATAATGGCTCTGGCTTCAATTTCGACAGTGCTTAAATCACCATACTTGTCGTCAGTAGTCCACTGTGCGCCAAACTTTTCATATAGTGCCATCATGGCTGCATTGTAAGGCTTAGGTGCAAAACGCAGGGATGCAATAGCTTCATCAGTTACTTGCGCTGACAACCTAAGTGGGCGCTCTATGGTGATACGGCGATAACCAAACTCATAGGTATTAAATATTTTACTGGCAAAGGTTTTTGCTACATCGGCTTTAGGGTTAGCCGCTTGGCGACCTCGGCTACTTTTAGCTTCGGTTGGTTTAGTTAAGCCTAACTCTTCAAGTGTTGTTGTTTCTACTTGTTCAAAGTTACCAAAGCTGCGAGTGATTACTTTAATATCGTCTTCGCTCATAATGTTTCGTTTAGAACCAAGAGATTTACGCATTTTACCGCATAGGTTAGCGCCATTAATTAGCTGAACTTTATTTTTACGTTCTGAGTTTTTACGCTCAGCGCTTTGCTGCTGTGCTTTTTTATTAGATAGCACCCATACATAGGTAGCAATACCTGTGTTGTAAAACATATCAGTAGGTAAGGCTATAATTGCCTCAAGTAAGTCAGACTCTAAAATATAACGACGAATTTCGCTTTCGCCACTGCCTGCACCGCCCGTAAATAAAGGTGAACCATTTAAAATAATACCAATACGCCCGCCGCTGTTAGTAACATCTGCAGAGGCATCACGCATTTTACTAATAAGGTGCATTAAAAATAACAGTGAACCATCTGACACTCTTGGTAAGCCTGCACCAAAGCGACCATCAAACCCCTTAATTGTATGCTCGTCTTTAATATCGCCTTCAATCTTTTTCCAATCTACACCGAATGGCGGGTTAGACAGCATGTAATCAAACTTATCTACTGCTAGCTGATCATTCGATAAGGTATTACCTAGTTTGATGCGGCTTACGTCTTGCCCTTTAATAAGCATATCGGCTTTACAAATAGCGTAAGACTCTGGGTTTAGCTCTTGGCCAAATGCTCGCATAACCGCATTAGGGTTAAGCTCATGTGCGTACTCCATACCTGATGATAAAAAGCCACCTGTGCCTGCTGTTGGGTCGTAAATGGTGCGAATAATCCCTTCTTTGGTTAGGGCGTCGTCGTCTTCCATAAATACCAGTGAGGTAGTTAAACGTACAATATCACGTGGGGTAAAGTGCTCACCTGCGGTTTCGTTAGAGCTTTCAGCAAAGCGACGTATTAGCTCTTCAAACACTAAACCCATATCGTGGTTTGATATAGCTTGTGGGCTTAAATCGGTCGTGGCGAATTTTTTAACGACTTTAAAAAGTAAGTTAGCGTCATCTAATAACCCTATAAACTCATCAAACTTAAAGTGCTCAAATATCTCGCGGGCATCTGCTGAAAAGCATTGAATATAACTTTCAAGGTTGATTTTAATATCACCCTGACCCATTTTGCCTAAATCCATAGGCGAGGTATTAAAAAAGGTTAAGCCATTTGTAGCTCTGATCAACAGCTTTTCTTGTGCATCTTCTGGCAGGTTTAACGCTTTAATCCGCTCAAACTCGGCTACTACAGCATCTTTACTTGGTGCAAGCACACACTCAAGGCGGCGTAATAAAGTAAAAGGTAAAATAACACGGCCATATTGAGACTGTTTAAAGTCACCTCGAAGCAGATCAGCTACTGACCAGATAAAAGCAGCGGTTTGAGAAAAGTTGTTATTAGTTGTCATTTTAATCTTCCATAAAGTAATCGCTATCGAGCGCTTTTACTTCAAATACGTGTTTGGTGCTTACACCTAAATTATGAGTAAGCATGAGTTCGGTTAATTGCGCGCCATCCACCAGCACTATGCGTTTTTCTATCATGCCTACATATTCGAGGGCATCTTTACTAAAGCTGCTGGTGGTAATGAAAACGCCCTTTTTAGCACGGTGCATATCAAGCGCACCTGCAAAGGCTTGTATATCTGGCCGACCAACTGTTTTATTGGTATAACGTTTGGCTTGCAAGTATATCATTTCAAGACCAAGTTTATCTTCTTTGATTACCCCATCGATGCCACCATCTTGCGTGTATTGAGTAGCTTGGCCTGCATCTTTACGTGAACCGCCGTAACCCATAGCGAGCATTAAATCGACCACTAGGTTTTCAAAAAACACGGGGGATGCTACTAATATTGCTTTAAGTATTTCGTCACTTAGATTGGTATTGAGGGTATCGACTGCAGCTTCTATAAGCTCTTCAGGGGTTTTATCTGAGTTATTACTTACTATACTGGTGGTGTTTACTTGTGCGGGCTCGTTTGCGTCTTTAGAGCGTGTTTTAAAATCGAGAAAAGCATCGAACTTACTTAAGTATTGGTTATTAATTGGCTCGCCTGACTCTATTGCAGCTAACCCTTTTTGAGTGATTTTACAAAAAGCCCTTTTAGGCTGCTCTATTAAACCCGCTTGAACTAAGTAAGTTTTAGCCCACCCCAAACGATGATAGGCATAGGTTTGCTTGCCGCTCGGTATGCGGAGCTTTAATTGTTCGGCACTAAGCCCAAGCTTACAGTAAACATCGGCATCAATATCACGCAGTTTAACGGTTTTACCATTGGCTAAGCATGCAAGTAATGGGGTCATGAAAGATTGGTAGTCAGGGAGTGGCATACAATTCCTTTACTAGTGAAGTAGCTATAATCCATTATTAAGTAAAAGATATTATATAAAACTGACCCGTTTATCAAAGCAAACAGCCATGCCTAGGCTCTTTAAAATCAGTGAATTGACTAAATTACGCATCAAAGGTGATCGTTTAAAGAGCGATCACTTCCTAGATAAACCAGTTAAAGTTTGTACATCTTTAAGGCGAAGAATTCTCTTACTATCAGT
>NZ_WTLC01000017.1:885-2211 GCF_011378875.1 Pseudoalteromonas sp. Z9A5 | reverse complement strand
TAACTGAAGAGCCGGATGCGGTAGTTCCGCACGTCCGGATCTGTGTGGGGTCGGCCTAGCAATAGGTCGCTCTACCACGATAGGCTGTAGAATTATTCTTTTTTAAGAAAAACAGCCTGTTTTATGGGTTCCAAATGTATTACCTAATGCTTTAAAAACGCTTAGAGTTAACTACAGGAGCTCGTTTTTTAATTGAATTTGGCTGGTGGAGTTATTCTACAGCCTCGTTATGTTCTTCGAGTATATAAATATAGTCCTAGCTATAAACAAGGAGGTTATTTTTGAAAATTATAAAAAAAGACTTTGTGAGTGAAAATACAGAGTCTTTCTGCGCAAAAGGACATAAGCTTTCATCTGGAACTGCTTATTATATGCAATCTAAAGACGGTACAATTTACTTTGGTGGTAAACAATGTGCTGAGTCGCATGGGACAAATAACCTAAAAGATGTACCTGATCTTACTAAGTCTTTAGTTTCTTTGGGCAAAGGTTCGCAAACTGGCGGTGGTGGTAATAGTGGTGGTGTAAGCGACGAAAGAAAGAAGTCGTTGGCTATATCGTATCTGTTACTTCGGGAAGACCTTTTAAATGATTTCAGACTTAACGATAAAACTCTCTCGTTTAAAAAATTAAATGAATATTATAACTTTTATATTGAAAATGATGATTTAAATGAAAAGCAAATTAATCACATATTAAATTTAGAGATTTATTTTGCTAAAAATGTTGATGTTAAATATTCTATTAAAAATTTATCTACATGCCATGCTTATAAATTTATCTTGGATAGAACCGAAGCTCACCTTAGTAAAAATGAAAAAGAAGATGGTATTAAATTCGTTAAGTCTTTAAGGACTTATTTATTAACGCACTGTACTCTTAAACCCAAGCAAGTCATAGGGCTTCACAACTGGGTACAATATTTGCCTAAAGACTTAAGGGAAGCCAAGCTTAAGAGCTTTGATTAAGTGAACATAATAAGGTGTTTAAACGGAATGAAAACAGTGGGTTACGTTTCGCTTCGCTACACATTTTAGCCCACTATTTTAGTCCGTTTATGTGGGCGTTAGGTGTTTCTCAGGTTTGGAGTTCAAATGGGATTTAAGTTTTGGTTCGTTAGAGCATTAAAAGTATTTCTTGGAGTAGCTGCCTTACTTTTTATAGTTGAGTTGCTTAAACAGCATTCAGTTCAAGAAGCATTAATTTTTGCTTGTACTTGGTCTTTGATTACAACAACAGTGTTTATATGTTCAAGATTATATCAATCACGTAAAGGTGTAGAGTGTGCTTTGTGCAATGATATTCCAGACAAAAGTGATAAAAACA
>NZ_WTLC01000017.1:0-875 GCF_011378875.1 Pseudoalteromonas sp. Z9A5 | reverse complement strand
GCCAATTAAAACAACACCAAACTCCCACTTTATATTCTGCATAAAATACAGTAATCGATTGAACCAAAATAGGAACTCAGCTATGGTTTGTTTATCAATAAAAATAAATAAAAAAACGAGTTAATCTACAGGCTCGTTAGGCGTAAGGTCATATATGGAGTCTATCAAAATAATCCGTGATAAAATGGAGCTTGAAGGAACTTGCTACATTGAGCTTAGTCTTGGCAAATACCAAGGAAAGCACTGGTGCCCAACCAGCTTATTCTTTGAAGAAGAAACATTTGGACTTATTGAACCCATTTTTGAAATAGCTATTTCAGATTACGATCATTACGGCATGAATAACGCAGACAAAGATGAGTGGAATAAAGCGTTAATTGAATTGAAAGAACTTGCTTCATTATTAGAATCAGCGAATGAATTTAGCGATGTTATGAATAAGCTTTTCTTTATATTTTCTGGAACTCGTGATTATTTTCAAAATCACTTTGAATATTGCAAAATTCATTTATTCAACGTGATATCAGAATTGATCGAGTGGGCAGAAACAAATATTCAAAAACATGGTTATATTGCTATATTGGGTATTTGAGTAATCTACGCCTAACAAGAGACTATGGCGTCAATAGTTAATTTATAACTTTTGGCGCTTCCCATAAAACACCATCTCTTAGCATTGAATTTAAGATAACAATCATCTTTCTAATGCAGGCAATTATTGCGACTTTTTTAGGTTTCCCTGCGGCTAATAACCGCTGATATGTTGCTTTAAAAACAGGATTTGATTGCATTGCTGACATCATTGCCATGTACAAAACGGTTCTTACTTGCGGTCGCCCGCCTTGTATTTTTCGATGACCTTTAAATCGCCCACT